>NZ_JAHBAH010000002.1 GCF_020510425.1 Quatrionicoccus australiensis | reverse complement strand
TAAGCAGGTCGATTACCACCTGAGCAGGGCTCAAGCTGCCGCATCGGTACAAGTTCCGGGCATGCGCACCTCCGTTGAACCTGTGATCCAGGGACTGGTGCGGGTGATGCAACGTGTGCATGCAGAACGCCATCTCGTATTTGTTGTAATTCCTGATGAAGCCAGTCTGTCATTCCGTGGTGAAGAACAGGATTTGCAGGAAATGCTGGGAAATCTGATCGATAACGCATCGAAGTGGGCCAGATCTCGGATCGAGATTCAAGTCTCGGACGAGTCTGGCAAACTCCGGGTGAGCATCGATGATGACGGCAAGGGCATCGCCGAGACCGAACGCGATCATGTACTCAAACGAGGGGTTCGCGCAGACGAGCAGGTTCCCGGTACGGGGCTGGGGCTTGCAATAACCGCCGACCTGGCGCAAATGTACGGTGGTGATTTGGTGTTAGCCAAATCCTCATTGGGCGGGCTTCAAGCATCGTTGATATTGCCGGCAGTTTGATTCCTTCACTATGGCACTTGCCGGACCGAGGATGCGGTTAGTTGCCTGTAAAGCATGTCAACCGCAAAGGGAGACACAGTTCGAAGTTCGCGTTAGTCAGCGGAGAACCAACGGTCAACGTGACCTTAGGCTGACCGGCAGGTGACCGATTCTTTGCCGACCGAGTAGAAGCGCAGGTTCAAGGTCGGCGCAGGCCGAGCAGCACTCGGTCGCCAAGTCATTCGAACGGCTGCACCAATCTAAAACCTGCCGTTGGAGTTCTGGAGTATCGAAGGTCCGGATTGGGCACCTTGCACTCAGTGACGACCGGCCGCTTTCGGGAATCGGAATTTCACTGACCGCTTTCCGGCGGTGAATCCAAAGAGAGGACAGTCGCTTCGGTGCCCTGAGCCGCCGGTGGCCAAAAACCAAAGCTGCCATTCGCGGAAAACTTTGGATAACGAAAAGTAGTCATTCATTATCCAACGTGAGATTTTTGTCGCTCAGGCAGCGTTGTGCAGCGCTAACGGCCAGTTAGCATGTCTCTCCCAAAAACCTTAAAGCGCAACATGTAATTTGTGACTACACGATTTCGGCCCCCACCGACAGAATATGCATTATATGGAGTCCAATTGACTAATTGCCGGGAACTTTTCCGGCCACCATTCGTTGCAATCGAAAGTACCATGACCATGGATATGTCAGCCACGACCACGCGAAACGGATGAACTGAAGGATGGACGAAGATGAAAACGGGCTTGCTTCCCGGGCTCAGGCCGGGGACCGGCAGGCGTTCGCCCTGCTGGTCCGCCGTTATCAGGATCGTGTGTTCCGCTTCATCCTGCGAATGAACAATGCTCGTGATGAGGCCATGGATCTGACGC
Organism: Quatrionicoccus australiensis; assembly: GCF_020510425.1. Lineage (NCBI taxonomy): Bacteria > Pseudomonadati > Pseudomonadota > Betaproteobacteria > Rhodocyclales > Azonexaceae > Quatrionicoccus > Quatrionicoccus australiensis. The sequence goes on along the minus strand of NZ_JAHBAH010000002.1, from coordinate 144,348 downwards.
AGGAGACCTTCATGAAGGCTTATCAGGCTTTGCCCACGTGGCGGCCAGACGCACGCTTTGGTACTTGGCTGTTCCAAATAGCGCGCAACGCAGCGCTTGATGTCTTGCGCCGCCGGCAGCTTGTCGAGTTCGTGCCGCTCGACCCAGGTCTTTCGGGGGTAGAAGCGTTCGACCCGCAGGATGGCGCGCCGCTCCCCGAGGAACAATTGTCGGGGCGGCAGCGCATCGCACTGCTAGATCGGTCGTTGCACGAATTACCCATTGAGCAGCGCGAAATCCTGCTGCTACGCGAACTGGAGAATATGAGTTACGCCGACATCGCGGCGACGCTGAACATCGAGGCAGGCACCGTGAAATCACGCTTGGCTCGCGCGCGCGCCGCCGTCCTTGCCAACTTTCGACACCATGCCGGGGAGAACGCCCATGATTAAACCGCTGACCAAACACGTACCGGACATGCTGCTGCTGTCAACCTATCTGGATGGCGAACTCGAGAGTGCCGCCCATCAAGAACTGGCTAACCACCTCACCAAGTGCCCCCTGTGCGCATCGCAACTGGCCGCCCTGCAGTCGCTGGCGGCAGACTTTGGTAATCTGCCGCAGGAAACCCTAGGCTTCGACCTGGCCGGGGTAATCGAAGGACGGCTCGCCGCTGTACGGAGCCCACAGGAGAAGAAAGGTCCCGCGCGCTGGTGGCGGCTGCTGCCGGTGTCCATCGGAGCGGCGGCCTCTCTCGCTTTCGGTATCGGCATGGGTTCGGTACTGTTAGGCGGCGCTGCCACTATGCCACGCGTGACGGCCATGAGCGTGTTCGATACACTGCCGCCGGGCGGCCTATGCATCGGCCCGGATTCCTGCTATCGCAACGGAGCCAGAAAATGAAACCCACCCTGCTGCGGGCCATATTGGCCGTTTCACTGCTCATTAACATCGGCGTACTCGGCGCCATCGTCTATCGCACAGTGGGCAACGACAGGTTTCCGGGCCTGCCACGCCATCTGCAACTGACCGAGGAGCAAACGCGCCACTGGCATGCATCGGAGGGAATCTTCCTTGCCCAGCTTAGTGCCAGCGCCACGACAATCCGCATTCATCGCGACAGGTTGATCCACGCGATTTTTGCGGAGACTCCTGACCTGGCGCTGATCGATGCCGAACGCGCTGCTATCGCGGGTCTGCAGGACGATCAACAGAAGCGAATAATCCAGCAATTGTTACAAGAACGCGAGCTACTCTCCCCCGAGCAACGGACGCGCCTAGCTCAATTGCTGCTTAACCAGCCAGCCGGGGCTTCGGCGATAGAGCAATTGCACCGTGATTGAGGGTCCCCACGGAACATTTTCACCGCAGGTTCGTTGAAGCACCAAGGCCGGTATCAGCCGGCTCCCATCGAAAACCTGCTTGGAGAACATTGATAATGAAACACAAAATCCTGATAGTCCTCACCGCCATTTCCCTTGCCACCGCCGGCCATGCCTTTGCTACGAGCGAAGCGGCACACGATCATGGCGATACCCACGCCCACGCTCATGACGGCGCGGCAGCCGTCTTGCAACTGAACGCCGGGAAAAAATGGGAAACCGACGCGCCTCTGCGTAAGGCCATCAGCGACATTCGCCAGTCAATGGCGGCATCGCTCGAAGCCATTCACAAAAACCGTTTGCCGAGCAAGGCTTACAGCGGCCTTGCACACAAGGTCGAAGGAGCGGTAGGCGAGATTGTTGCCAACTGCAAGCTGGAGCCAAAAGCGGATGCTCAGTTACACATAATCGTCGCCGACCTGCTTGCCGGCGCGGAACAAATGGCCGGCAAATCGAAAAAGGCCAAGCCCGCAGATGGCGCCGTCAGGGTGATTGCCGCGCTGGACAATTACGGCAAGTATTTCAACGACCCGGGATTCAAGTCGATCACACACTGATAGTGAGGGATTGCGGCCAGCGCATTGCTCGGCAGCAATCCTTCGCGCTCCTGCAAAAGCGAACCTAACAATCCTGCCTTCAAGTGCAATTGTACTGCCGACCTTCTATCCGCGAACTTGTGCGATGTTCATCTAATGGCCGCAATGGTGAAGAACTCCGAATGACGCTTCCTGGCCGATTGGGTGAGGTCGCCAACGGCCGCTTTGGAGCACTCCAGTTCGCAATATCTGGATTTGGCTGACTGACCGGTTTGGAGAAACGCGACTGGCCGGAATGGGCATATTCCTGCCAGTCGCCAGGTTATGACGTTGCCTTAACTGCTTTTTCCGTTCCACTGCGCCTCAGACCCCATACACGTGCATAGCCAATCAATGCCATTTCTGAGCTTTTTGTCCGTTATTCCGTCCGACAATTATATTGTCCGACTTCTCGCTAAATCAACATCTTTACGGACAATATTGGCGCGGCCGTTAGACGATCATTTGACGGACAGGGCCGGAAGGGCTAAGTTATCACTAGGTATTACCAAGTGATAGGAGAACAGCAATGGCAACATCGCTCAAGATTGAAGAGGCGCTGAAGGGCCGCGTCCAACACCTCGCCAGTCAGCGCCGCCGCTCGCCGCACTGGATCATGCTCGAAGCCATCCAGCAATACGTCGAACGGGAGGAAGCCCGCGAGAGCTTCAAACAGGAAGCCTTAGCTTCCTGGGCGGCCTATCAGGAAACCGGACGGCACTTGACCGGCCAGGAAGTGCGCACCTGGTTGAACACCTGGGGCACCGAAGACGAAAAGGCGATGCCTGAGTGCCACACGTAATCGTCACCGAAGGCGCGGCGGATGGTTTGGAACGATGTCGGCAGTTCCTGGTCGCCAAGGCCCCGGAAGCCGCCAGGCGGGCCGGCCAGGCCATTGAGCGGCACTTCCTGCTGCTGGAAACGGCCCCAGACATTGGCCGACCGCTCCCTGACATGCCGGAGTTGCGCGAGCTGGTGATTACCTACGGGGATTCCGGCTATGTGGCCTTGTACCGCCACGAACCGGCGGCCGATGCGGTCTATGTCATGGCATTCCGTCACCAGAAAGAGGCGGGCTACTGATGAGCATGAACGAATTCCGCCGATTGGTGCGGAATATCACGTGAGTTGACCATGAATTCTCACCAAATATAACCAGCAAATATCAGGCGCCTGACCAACTTGGCATAGTTACAATGAAATTATCATCAGGCAACTGCCGGCCCAGAGTGTGTAAAAACGTAGCGGGAATTTTGCAGGCCTGACGTGCGGTTGGGCCGTCGCGATGGGGAATTGGTGGAATTGGGTAGTAAAACGACAGACCGGTTCGAATTAAGGCCTTTTCAGGCCCGCATTGCTTCCATCAGGGACTCATTGCCCAGGATTTTCATCACACGCTTCAAATTGTAGGCGAGCACATGTAATCCCATCTCCGTGCTCACCCGATCCAGTGTTCTGGTCAAGAAGTGCGCGCTGCCCATCCACAACTTGAGCGTTCCGAAGGGATGCTCCACCGTCTGACGCCGGATACGCATGCTGTCGGGTGCGTGATCCAGTCGGTTTTGCATGGCCATAAGCACACCCTCATGTTCCCATCGAGTGATGCGTCGTTTCGTACTGGGGGTGCATTTCTCCTTGATGGCACATCGCTGGCAGTTTGAACTCCAGTACCGATTTTGCAGCAAGCCGTCCTGCCGACTCGCGTATCGCCAGATCAGGTGGTCTCCGGCCGGGCAGCAGTATTCATTTTTCTCCGCATCGTAAATGAAGTCAGCCCGGTCAAATCGTCCCGCCGCCTTAGCGCCGGAAGTGGTCGTTTTGGGAACAATGGCATGAATGCCCGCTTCGTGGCAGGCCAAAATTTCTTCGCCCTTGAAATAACCCCGGTCGGCAATCACGGTGAGGTCTGCCACGCCCATCGCCGCACGAGCGCTCTTGGCCATGGAACTCAGCTGGTCTCGGTCAATGCCGATGTTGGTGACCTCATGCGCAACAATGAGGTGATGCTTGGCATCCACTGCTGTCTGGACGTTGTAGCCGACGATCCCCGTGCCACGGGTCTTCATCGAACGGGCATCCGGATCGGTCAGGGAAATCTGCTTGTCCGGTGTTGCATTGAGTTGAACCTCAATGGCCTGAAGTTCTTTCATCTGTGCCTTCAGGGTAGCGATCTTGTCCTGTAGTCGCTCTGACCTGGCTTGCGCCACAGCCGGTTCTTGGCGGTCGGCGGTGTCAAGTTCAGTCAGGTAGCGATTGATACTTGATTCGATTTCCTCCATCCGCCGTTGCAGCTTGGCGCTGGTGAAATTCCGATCACGATTATTCACGGCCTTGAATTTGCTGCCGTCGATGGCGACCAAGGCTTCGGTGAAGAAACTTAATTGCTGACACAGGACAACGAATTGACGGCAAACATTCCGGATGGACTTGCCATTGTCCTTGCGGAAATTGGCGATAGTCTTGTGGTCAGGCGTGAGACGTCCCGTCAGCCACATCAGTTCTACATTACGCTGAGCCTCTCGCTCTAACCTCCGGCTCGACTGGATGCGGTTGAGGTAGCCGTAGATATAGAGTTTCAGCAGTACCGATGGATGGTAGGCCGGCCGCCCCGTCTCTGCCGGATCAACACCTTCGAAACCTAGTTTGCCTAGCGACAGTTCATCGACGAAGACATCAATCACACGGACTGGATTTGATTCGGAAATATAGTCATCGAGTAGCTCCGGCAACAATGTGCTTTGAGTCCGGCTCTCGCCTTGAACGAAACGCTTCATCTCAGTCGCCCCCAGTAAATGCCTACTGCATTGACCTGGCAAGGCGAAATTCGTTCACGTTTTTACACAGTCTGGGCCAAGAGCTGCCGGTCGCCTCTTCTCCTGAGTGGTCATCGGACCGACCGCTTGACTCTGAAACCTGCCGGAAAGCCTACGCGAGCAACTCGGCGTTATCGGTCATTGGGTGCGAGCAGATTTAGCGGCAGCTACAGCCTCCATTGCCGCCTTTCAACTACGTCCAACAGAATACTCTCAGATGACGAATCTGAGCGGCTGCTTGTCGAATTTCGCTACTCACCCAATGGCCAGCGCGCTGGATGAACCTGGACATTTTTTTGATGCGATAACGCGGCTGATTCAACCAGCCAAGTCCCGAATCGACAAGCCGCATGCTCATCGCTGAGCGAATCCCGCCAAACCACCTGAAGGGCCTTGCGTGGTGGCGGGTTTCCTTCCAGCGGGATGGCGACTAGCTTCCCTGATCTTGTCTCATCATCGACAGTTCCGGCAAGTGCCAACGACACACCCATCCCCGCTTTCACCCATTGCTTGACGGCATCGGTTGAACCCAGGCGTGCACCGATTGATAGCTCTGCCAATTCGATACCCAGATACTCCGCCAGAAGCCGTCCAGTACCCGTACCGGGCTCGCCGCCAAGCATCGGCGTCTGCCTTAATTGGCTGCAACTCAAATAGGGCAATCCTGCCCAGGGATGTTCAGGCGCAACGATGACAACCATTTCCTCTGTTCGCCAGACGCGCGAGACATAGCCTGGACGCTCGTCCCACCATTCCATGAGAGCGACATCAATCTCGCCTTTGGCGAGTTGTTCGGCAACCACCAGGTTTCGGCTAATCTGGATGTCAATGCTTGCCCCGCTTTCGTCGCCATACGCCTTGAGATAAGGGTGGAGCAGATAGATGCCAATATTGCTGCTGGCGCCGACGACAAGGCGACGCTCTCGAAATGTGTTGAGCGCATTGTTGGCGAGGCGGTGGAGATCTCGGGCATGACCTTCGAACTCCCGCCCTTCCACCGTCAACCGACAGCCCTTGGGGTCCCGCTCGACAAGACGGGCACCCAGTAGGCGCTCCAGCTTTTGTAATTGCTGTGAGATGGCCCCCTGGGAAATCCCCAGCTCTTGCGCCGCTGCACGAAAGCTGCCCAGTCGGGCGATAGCGAGAAAACTCGCAACCTGGTCGAGGTTGAGTGTGTTCAGGCTGCGACCTTTGCTACCGGGCGATTGACTGCACCTTGCGGTTCCTGGCCAGCCAAGGCCTGCAGGATATTGGTCGTTGCCTCCATTTCAATCGCCAGGCGGACGGAGTCCACGGCAGAGCCAATATGTGGTGTGAACAGCGTTCGCTCGGAATCCGCCAGCAGACGTCCGGATATATTCGTCGGTCGATCCGGCCGGGCCCACTCCTCGAGTTCGAAGACATCCGCGGCATACCCGGCGAGCTTGCCGGCAGCAAGCGCATCAGCCACCGCCTCCTCATCGACGACGGAACCACGACAGGCATTGACGAGGAACGCTCCGGCTTTCATGGTTGTGATCGCATCGGCGTCGATCAGGTGAAGCGTTTCTTCGCTGATCGGAAGCATCGGAACGACATAGTCGCTTTCCGCCAGCAATTGATCCACAGCGACACGGCGCAGACCAAGGCGAGCCTCTATCTCGGGGGGCAAAGGTCGGGGGTCGGCGTACAACAGCTTTAGTTCATAGCCTTGCAAGCGGGCAACGATGGCCTGTCCCACAGCACCCATGCCGATGATGCCTAAAGTTCGGCCTGTCAGGCCGGCGCCGTAAAGCACAGGTCGCCATCCGTCGAAGGAACCGCTGCGGACCAGTTGATCGCCCTGAATAATCTTCCTGGTAAGTCCGATCAACAGGCCGATCGTCAGTTCCGCTGTCGGAATGGTCAGCAGATCGGGCACATTGGTGAGCCAGATGCCATGCTGGGTACAGGCATCGACATCGTAGTTGTCATAACCCTTCAAGGCACAGCCGACGACTTTCAGACGGGGACAGGAAGACAGAAACTCTTGGTCGACGCTGTCGGTCATGAAGGTCATGATCGCATCTGCATCCTTGGCGCGACTCAGGATTTCCTCTCTGGAGAGGCGCTCGCGAGTCGTATTGGGAACTACGTCGCAATGTTCAGCCAGCCGATTGATGACTTCCGGATGCACCCAGCTGGTAAGGACGACTTTAGGCTTCATATTGTCTCCATTCATTTGAAGCGTTTTCTGAGCGTGCTGCTGAATGTATCAACCAGCGTAACCATGAGCAGGATCACAAGCAGGATGGCCGAGACCTCCTGATACTGCATGATGCGCAGAGAACCCATGAGCTCGAAGCCAATGCCGCCAGCGCCCACCATGCCCATGACAGTCGAGGCACGGAAGTTGTATTCCCAGCGATAGATCGAGATGTCCGCCATTTGCGGCAGCACTTGCGGGATAACCCCGTGCAGGAGAACCTGGATAGGCGTGGCGCCAGCGGCACGAGCTGCCTCAATGGGCGCTTCGTCGGCATGCTCGATGGCTTCGGCAAAGAACTTGCCGATCATGCCTACAGAGTGCAAGCCCAAAGCCAGTACGCCAGGCAGCGCGCCAAAGCCAACCGCAGCAACGAAAATGATGCCCAGGATCAGTTCGGGAATCGAGCGCAGCGCATTCAGGGTGGCTCGGGCCACCTGATAGATCACCGGATGCGGCGTGGTGTTGCGGGCCGCGAGGAAGGCCAGGGGAATAGATAGCACGACCGCCAGAGCGGTACCGGCCACGCTCATGGCCAGCGTATCGATCAGCGGTTTGAGCCAACTGCGGGCGTTCTGAAAGTCCGGCGGGAACATTTCACTGAGTAAAAGGAGGATGGCAGGGCCTCCGTCAGCTAGGCGCTCCCCGTCGAACAGTCCGACATAGTGGATGCATAGGCCGATGACAAGAAGCATCGTCACCAGTCGCAGCGCGCCGCTGTTCCAGGCGCGCTGCTGTTGATCAATGATCACATTGTGATCGAGGCTGCGAGTATTCATGCTTACTGGAACTTGGCGAGATCAATCTTGAGGAGGGGGCCCAGATTGCGGACGACGTCGTAATGCTTGTCGGTAATCACGTCAAAACCTTCCGCCTTGAAGGGCTTGAGAACAGCAGGGTCCTTAAGATTGAGGAAGGCGGCGCGAATCTTCTCCTTCAATTCAGGATTCAGGTTGGAGCGCATCGTCCAGGGGTACTGGGGAAAGGGCTTGGAATATTCGAGAACCGACACCTTGGCCGGATCGATGATTTTGCGCTCGACCAAGGACTCGAAGATCGGACGGCTCAAGCCACCGGCTTGGGCATGTCCGTTCTGGACTGCCATGGCGACAGCATCATGCGAGCCGACAAAATGTTCCTGATAGTCCCGGCCGGCATCTAGCGACTTTTCGGCAAGGACGGACTTTGGAATCAGGTGGCTCGACGTCGATGCCTTGTCGCCGAATGCCATGTTCCTGCCTTTGATGTCCTCGATGCGCGTAATCCCGGCACTTGTATTGGCGATGATCACCGACTGGTAGGTCGTGCTGCCCTTGGCCTTGAGGGCCACAAAGGGTTCGATCTCGCTTTTCTGGCGAGCCAGTACGTAGGAGAGCGGGCCGAAGTAGGCCAGATCGATGCGCCCGAAGCGCATGGCTTCGATCATTGACGAATAGTCGGTAGTTACGATCAGTTCAACCTTCTTACCAAGGGTGGTCTCCAGGTAATCCTTCAGGGGCTGGTTGTTCTTGATGACGGTGCCAGCATTTTCGTCCGGCAGCAGGGCCACCTTGAGCGTTTGCGGGTCCGGATTGGGCGCGGCATGAACGCCAATGGCGATGGTGAGTGCGCCGAGCAGGGCGAGCAGATTTTTCATGGGTTAGTCCTCAATGATGGCTAGGTCAAGCGATGGATTGTTTAGGAGGTGAGCATTTTTGGTGGGCCGCGTGGGCACTGGCGTCGTCTGGTCGTAGATCATGTCAAGCACACCCTCGGTCAGCGCATCGGGCGACCCATCGAAGACGATGCGGCCTTGGGCCAGGCCGATCACCCGGTCGGCGTACTCTATGGCGAATTCGACCTGGTGCAGACTGACCACGGTAGTAATCCCATCTTCGCGGCAGATCTGTTTGAGTTGGGTAAGTATCCGGCGAGAACTGGCGGGATCGAGACTCGCCACGGGCTCGTCGGCCAGCATCAGGCGGGGTTGTTGTGCCAGGGCCCGAGCAATGCCTACTCGTTGCTGTTGCCCGCCGCTCAGTTGGTCTACCCGGTGCAGTGCCTTGTGCAGTAGACCAACCCGGTTCAGGCATTCCAGCGCTATCTGGCGCTCGGCGCGTGGCAGCGGAAAGAGGCTACGCCAGGTGGAGTGATAGCCGATACGCCCGAGCAACACGTTGGCCAGGGCCGTATGGCGCTCGATGAGCTGGTGCTGCTGGAAAACCATGCCGGTCTGACGGCGATGGGTCTGCAAGGCCGCGCTGCCCTCAATCGCCCCGATGCCATCCACATTGATCTGACCGGTGCTTGGCTTGTTGAGCAGATTAAGACAGCGCAGGAGGGTGGATTTGCCGGCACCGGAAGCACCCAGCAGTACAGTAAACTCCCCGCGACCGAAACGTAGCGAGGTCGGCTGGAGGGCCACCAGATCGTCGTGGTATCGGATGGATACGTCGTTCAGATAAATCAAGGGCACCCCTTCCATGCCGCCGTGGCTGATTCGAGTTTCGAATCAACATCGGCATGCAATAAAGCAAATCAAATCGGAAGGGCGACATTAATCGCCGACGGTTACAATCGTGTTACCGCATTGTGAAGAATCGACTACGCGGACCAGGCGTCAGGTTAGTTCAAGGCACTCCGCACCAGAAATTTTCGTCGGGCGAGCTCGAATGGCAGCAACGTCATGTGTAGCAGTCGCTCAAACGGCGCGCACCAAATGACCGCTGAGAGCGAAGACTAGCGAGGGTACTGTTGGCGGGAACGGCAGCTGCAATCAAATACCAGCCGTTGAACACTTGGCTGCGCGAACGGCAGCTACGGGCACCCAGCTGCCGGACAGCCTGAAACCTTGAATGGCAGCAAACTGGCGTAAAGCTGGGATACGTGAACGAGGCTTTCGGCCGCCTAGCCGAGCGCCTCAAGCAGCTTGCCGGTTGATCGCCGGAATTTTCGGCGGTTCCGGCTTCTCGCGGCGCTTTGTACATAGGACTCCTGACCGTTCCCGGTCAGAAGTCCGCTGCACGCATGTGAATGTGACGCGCCCATTACGTCCGTTTCGGCTTACTTCCCCGTTACAGCCAATTCCAAAGGCTTAACGTACTTTAATTTCCCTTTCGTCAAACGTCCCCTTACAGGCCGATACATAGGCTTACGTTTCTGCTGACATCGGCGCAGCAACTCGGCGCGTTATTCGGCTCATGGTGCTGCAAATGGTTGTCAGCACCTGAAACCAAACGAACAACCGACCTGTTTAGGAGATTCAAAATGCAAGTTTCCAAGATCCTCGTTGCCCTGACTGTTGCTGCTGGTTTTGCTTCTACTTCCTTCGCCCAGGGCTCCGCCACCCCGGCCGCATCGTCGGCTCCCGCTACCAAGGTGACGGCTCCGGCCCCGGCGGCTGTCGAGAAGAAGGTTGAAGCGCCGAAGGCCGCCGAACCGGTCAAGGCCGAATCCAAGGTCGACGCAGCAAAGCCGGAAGCCGGCAAGCCGGTTCAGAAGCATGCCAAGGCACATGGCCACAAGGCTGAGAAGAAGGAAGCTGCCGTACCGGCTGCTGCGCCTGCCGCTGCACCGACGACCAAGTAACAAATCGGTTGTCTCGAAACCCCTCGGCGTCCAAACCCGAGGGGTTTCCGTTTTTGGTATGCTGGTTTGTATGTGTGCCCACTACGATCCACAAACCGATCCTGCCCGTCTCAAGTCCTTCTTTGGCGTGAGCGATGTTCCGCTGGACCTGAAGTCCAGCCTCTGGCCCGGCTATTTAGGCCCATTTTTACGCAAGCATGAGTTTGCCGATGTCGGCGACGAAGCTGTTCCTCTGCGCGAACTGCTGGTCGGCTCATTCGGCCTGATTCCGCATTGGGCGAAGGATGCCACCATCGCCCGCAATACCTATAATGCCCGTTCGGAAACCGTACATGAGAAGCCGTCGTACCGCGATGCGTGGCGCCAGGCTCAGCATTGCATCATTCCGGCCGAAGCCATCTATGAGCCGGATTGGCGCAGCGGCCGGGCTGTATCAACGCGCATTACCCGCGCCGATGGCAAGCCAATGGGCATCGCTGGCCTCTGGGCAACCAAGCGCAATCCTTCAGGGGATGTGATCCACAGCTATACGATGCTTACCATCAATGCCGATCAACACCCCTTCATGCGCCTATTTCACAAACCCGATGACGAGAAGCGCTCGGTCGTTATTTTGCATGAACGGGACTACGACGCGTGGCTGCAGGCGCCAATCTCGGCAAGTCGGGACTTCTTACGACTTTACCCGGCGGAGAATCTGGTGGCCGAACGGTCTCAGCAATCGCTGCTTTGATGCCGAGCTTTCACATCAGGGCTACGTCGGCTCCGTGCCCAAAACGGTCATTGCGGTTTCCCGATAGCAGCCGGTCAGCCATACCCGGGTTCGGCGAACTGGACTACTCCGAAGCTGCCGTTGGCGACCTCACCCAGTCGGCCATAACCCGCTGATCGTAATCCCCCGACTTAGATGCCTTCAACTCACTTGTGTAGGCAGGTTTTCACACTCCACCAAGGCTTTGCTTAAGCAATTCATCAAGGAACGCTTGCGCCGGTAACGAGAGAATCTTGCTGCTTAGGTGAACCACGTTCCACGCTTGCTTCAGTGGGAATCCTTCGACTTCAAGCGCAACCAGGCCATCACGATCAAAGTCTTTGCCCAGAGCATGGCGCGAAAGTACGGACAACCCCATGCCGCTGGCGACCAGATCGCGAATGGCTTCATTGCTGGCCAGTGAGAGGCGCACTTTGAGCTGCGTGCCGGTCGTCTGCATGTGCTGATCGATGATATGACGTGACCCGGAGCCGAGTTCGCGCAAAAGGAAAGCTTCGTTAGCCAGTTCATGAATCGAAACCTGCTTGCCGACGGCCCAGTGCGTCTTTGGCGCGACGACGACGTACTCGTTGTCGAGAAAGGGCAGCCTGACTATATCCAGATTCTCAGGGGGGTAGGACATCACGTAGATATCGTCCTGATTGTTGCGTAGTCGCTCGACGATTTTTTCGCGGTTGGCGATCTCCAGTTCGATATCGATATCCGGATAACGCTTGCAAAAGGCACCCAGCATGCGCGGAAGGAAATACTTGGCGGTGGTGACCAGTGCGACGCGCAGTTTGCCGCGCTTCAAGCCTTTCAGCTCATCGATCGCCGATTCGAAGTGATTCCATATGTCGTCCAGGCTGCGTACTGTTTTCAGCAATTCCTCCCCTGCCGGCGACAGCGCAATATCGCGCCCGCTCTGCTCGAAAAGGGGCAGGCCTATGGTGTCGGCAATCTGCTTGATCTGTATCGAAACGGCTGGTTGGCTCAGGTGCAGGGCATCTGCGGCCTTGGTGAAACTGTTCAAGCGGGAGACAGCAGCAAAGGTTTCCAACTGGCGAAAGGTAATGCGGCGACGCGGCATATATAAGCCTTGGCAAATCCATAATTAATGATTGTTTAATTTGATTTTATACATTTCGCCATCGATAGTGGAGTTGCAACTACGGTAAATATCAACTCGACCTTTTCAAGGAGACCTGAAGTGCGCAAATACACCAACAATAGTCCGGAAGCCGGTGCTCGCATTGTGGCACTGGCATTGATGTGCGACGGAGCCATTGACCGCAGTGAAGTCCTGCTGCTTGAGCGGCAGAATGTGCTGGCTCGGCTTGGTCTGGACAACGAGCGGTTCGACTTGATTTATTACGAATACTGCACGGACATGCTGTCCTGTGCGCAACGCACTGCTTCCGGGCAGCTTGAACTGGATAAGCACCGCATCAAAGCGCTGCTGGGCGAGATCAGTGATCCTGTACTGCAGGAAAAGATCCTGCGCATCATGCTCGATATCGTCCATGCCGACCATCACCTGACTGCTGGAGAGGTCACATTGATTGCGCAGACCCTCGAGTGCTGGGGAATGGATTTGTGCGAAATGACTTGGTCATCCGTCCCGCGCCATTGCCAGTCATCCGAGACGACGATCGGCAATGGCACGGCAGTCAGTATCTCCGGAGGAAAGCACTATGCTGCCACTGGATAAACTGCCGACCAATCATGCAGCAACAGCGTTGCGCAGCGGCATTCTCCGGGAGTTCGTCATGCGCCAGGAAAGGCCGGCCCGTGATCAGCGGGTTGATTTGCCGGAGATTCAGGAATCCTTCCGCGTCAGTTTCAGCGATGCTGCGCTGGCGGCGTCCGCTGAAGATGTGCGAACTGTATTGCAAAAGGCCCGCCCGACCGATGAGCAGGGCGCGACCGGGCGCCAGTTGCAGACCTATCTGGCGATCGCCGCATTCTGAAATGACGCAGCAACAATCCATAAGTTTTATTAAATGTTTAGTGGCAATTTGTTTAATTGGATTAAATGGTCAAATCCTCGCATAGTGGCCCTGTCCCCGCAGCAATGGGGCCAAACCGAAATACCAACCTGACTTTCAAGGAGATTTAAAATGCGTCACTATCCTTCCGACAGCCCTGAAGCCATGGGCCGACTTGTTGCCTTGACCCTGATGGCTGATGGAGCCATCGATGCGAGCGAACTGAAACAACTCGATCACACTGACACCATTCGCCGCCTGGGCCTGAACGAAGGGAGCTTCGACAGGGTAATCCATGAACTCTGCGACGACATGCTGACCAGCGCCCATCGCACCCCAGGTGGACAACTCGAACTGGATGTTGAAAACATCGATCTTCTGCTCGCCGACGTGGAGCATCCCTTGTTGCAAAAACAGGTACTGCGCATGATGCTCGACGTTGTCAATGCCGACAGCAAGCTCTCCGGTGGTGAGGCCGTGCTGGTGGCCGAGGCGATGAAATTCTGGGGCATCGACCTGTACGAAGTCTCTGACTGCTCGATACCTTCGCTACGCGTGCGGAGTCACGGGCGACATGAACATGTCCGCACCTGATTGTTGAACAAAGCCAGACTCATGTAGTTTGCAGCAAAGACAAGGGGGAGTAGCTCTCCGCCGCGACGTCGTCAGCACGGAATGATTCACTGGTTCCCGGCGTCACGGGTGGTTCTGGCAACAGGGCCGCGAGCAAGACCTTTGCAGCACCCAAAGTGCGGCGCATTCCGTAAAATGCACTTGCACGGCGCTGTGTGAAGGTTTACCGACAGGGAGAGAATACTCATGGAAACAATCGGCACCTGGTGGATGTGGTCCGGTTTTTTTGTCATCGTCCTCATCATGCTGGCCATCGACCTTTTCGTCGTCGGCGGCGGCAAGCAACACCGCGTCACTATCAAGGAAGCGGCCACCTGGTCAGGCATCTGGGTCGGCGTATCGTTCCTCTTTGCCGGCGCCCTCTGGTGGTACCTCGACAGCACAGTCGGGCGGGAACTGGCCGACCAGAAAGCCCTGGAATACATCACCGGCTATCTCATCGAAAAATCGCTGGCCATCGACAACGTCTTTGTCTGGCTCATCCTTTTCAGCTTTTTTGCCATTCCGCTCGAACTCCAGAAACGGGTGCTCATCCTCGGCGTGCTCGGCGCCATTGTCATGCGTACGGTCATGATCTTCGCCGGCGTCTGGCTCATCACCCAGTTCCACTGGCTGCTCTACGTCTTCGGCGCCTTCCTGCTGGTCACCGGCATCAAGATGTGGTGGTTCGCCGACGCCACTCCTGACCTCGCCAACAATCCGGCAATCAAATGGATACGCCGGCACATGAAGGTGACTGACGAACTGCATGGCGAACGCTTTTTCATTACGAAGGAAGCGTCCGGCAAACTGGTGCGCTATGCCACGCCGCTGTTCCTCGTGCTCATCCTCGTCGAACTCACCGATCTGATCTTTGCGGTCGACTCCATCCCGGCCATTTTCGCGATCACCACCGACCCGTTCATCGTGCTGACCTCGAACATTTTCGCCATCCTCGGCCTGCGCGCCATGTACTTCCTGCTCGCTGACATGGCCGACCGTTTCTCGCTGCTCAAATATGGCCTGGCCATCGTGCTGATGTTCATCGGCGTCAAGATGCTGCTCATTGACCTCTTCAAGATACCGGTAGCCGTTTCGCTTGGTATCGTTGCGTCGATCATCGCCACTTCGATCGTCCTGTCGCTGAAAAAGGATGCCCGTTCTACGGGGGAGCGGAAAATCATGCCCCGTGACAACAGTTGATGACTCCCCGCTCATGTCTTGGTTGAGGACCGGCAGTCAGGCTGCCGGTCTTGTCTTCCCAATCTCTGACTGAAAAGGGGGTATGCCAAACGACGCTCAGAAAAAATAGTGTCCATGCCGCCATCGTGGAATGATCCATATGGAATATAAAGAAGTATTTTTGTCACTCAACCTTGTGGCCGATGGCTGCTACGGAGTGAATTCGTGAGAGATTGGTTGCGGCCGGTTTGCGACAGTAAGGTCATCGATTTGCTCGCCGAATACCGGCCACTCATAACCATCAACGGGCACAGCACTGAATAAATGAAACGTAACCCCGACCGACGGTTAGCTTTGTCATCTACACGGATACGTCATCCGATCAATAATATACCTATGACATTTTCTGGGCTGCGGTGGAGTTACTCCCCCCTTATCGGCCTTAGCGGTCAGTGGGCTGCTCAATCAAAAATAGCCGGTTCTGAAAGCAGACTGGCCATTGGCAATTTGATGGATTTAACCTCTGCTCACACTATCTGACTAGGTCTGGATCGTGCCCACTTCAGACGTACAAGTCACTGACGCGCAAATGGCGGTTTTTTGCTTTCAAGGCGTCGTCAGCCCCGTCCCTTTTCAAACCTGTTGAGCAAGGTCTCGTAAAATACTTCCGGCATGACTGGCTTGGCAATAAAGTCATTCATACCTGCTTCGAAGCACTAATCCTTGTTCTCGGCAAAAGCATTTGCCGTCATCGCGAGAATGGGAGTCGTTTGATGGCCAACCAGTACTGCAATCACCAGCCATCGAGTCAGCGGGGCACCTACTTAGAGCATGCAAACTCTAGATTTACCCTTCCGTTTGGCCTCGTACATTGCGGCATCTGCTCTGCTAACAAGTTGATCAGCCGTGTTTGCATCATTGGGATGATGTATCGCAATACCGATGCTGGCACCTATGTTGGCAGTAGTCGATCCAATTGGAATGGGGAGTTGAATCGCTTGCAATATTTTTTGGGCGACGTCCGTAGCATCAGGAATACCGCACTGTATATTTTCCAAAACGATTGTAAATTCGTCCCCCCCCAGGCGCGAAGCAGTATCGGTTTGTCGAATAGATTTTTTCAACCGCATAGCGACTTCGAGCAAGACAATGTCACCAGCATCGTGTCCTTGCGTATCGTTGACCTGCTTGAAACCATCCAGATCAAGAAATAGGAGCGCCAAGGAGGATTGGTTACGGTTGGATCGGGCCATTGCCAGCGGTAGCAAATTAAACAGTCCTCGCCGATTATGTAGCCCAGTCAGGGAATCGTGCAGCGCCTCATGCTCTCGAATAGCTTCAGCCTTTTTGCGTTCGCTAATATCGTGCAAAAAGGCACTAAAAATGGTTTTTCCGTCGATTTCAAGTGCAGTAACACGCACTTCTACAGGCAACGTCTCGCCACTTCGTCGCACTGCAGTCAACTCAATCCGCTGATTCAACACATGCTGCTCCCCGGTTGTCAGGTAGCGCTTCATGCCGTTGCAATGTGACTCTCGCATTTGAGGCGGTATGATCATTTCATCGAGCCTACGGCCAATGGCTTCTTGCGCGCTCCAGCCAAAAGTCTGTTCGGCTTGTCGATTCCAAGCGCTTATCACACCAGCGTGATCTATACATACATATGCATCGTTTGCATTTTCGATCACCATCTTCAACTCGGCTTCGCGTTTCTGCAAAGCTTGCTCTGATTGCAACTGTTGCTCCATTGCCGATGAAAGCATCGTATTTGCCAAGCGCAAATCCCGCGTTCTGCTTTCCACCCGTTCTTCCAGTGTCTTACGTAACTCAGCCAAAGACGCCTCTGCTTCCTTGCGTGCCTGGATATCTTTGATGATCGAAACAAAATATTCGAGTTTCCCAGCCTTGTTCATCTGTTTGGTAACCACCAGATGAATCCAGACGGTATCTCCACTCTTGTTGATGTACCTCTTTTCCAGTTGATACCGATCAATCTTGTTTTCGATCAATTGTTGAAGCAGGAATAAATCGGTGTTGAGATCATCGGGATGAGTAATATCTTGAAATGTAAGGTTTAGCAGTTCTTCTTGCTTATAACCAACAGTCTGACAAAGCTCGTCATTGACACTAATCCATCGCCCGTCGGGTGCTACCAGAGCGATCCCTACCCCGGCTCGTTCAAATACGGTTTGAAATCGAGCTTCAACCGCTTCGATAGCGCGGGTAGATCGGGATACCTGATCGCGGGAAAGACTCACTGTCTCGCGCAACTGCACTTCCTTGCTAACCAAGGCGGCGAGATCGATCAAAATATTAGTTTCGTCGTCACTCAAAATCCGAGGCGTGGAATCGATCGCACACAGGGTACCTATCGCCATGCCAGCGGTACTACGCAAGGGAACACCGGCGTAGAACCGAATATTTGGATTTCCTGTAACTAGCGGGTTTTCTTTGAAACGCACATCTTGCGTAGCATCTGACACAATCATCGGTTCGCTTTGCATGATGGCATGCGCGCAGAACGCCATCTCGCGCGGGGTTTCGGTCACGTCTAATCCCACTCGCGACTTGAACCATTGCCGATCAGTATCTATGAGTGAAACCAGCGCAATCGGCACATTTAATATTCGAGCGACAAGCCTCGTTATGCGATCAAAAACGGGTTCATCTGGCGTATCTAGAAGATTGAGTGCGTGCAGCAGATTCAGTCGTTCCGATTCGTCGGAAGGTATGGGGTAATGGTTCATCTTGAGCGTTTCCGTCATAGTAATGATCAGTATATAGATTTACCAGTGAGGCAAATTTACGGGACGCTTTACGCGTTGGTAATTTGAGCTTCTCAGCAATCACCTTCACGCTGTCCTGACTGTCGAAAGGCAACTTGTTGCACAATGCTTCCTCGACCTGAGCCAACTCTTTGCGCTGGATATTCTGGCCCAGTTGAAACAGCACACGCTTTGATTCATCCATTAGTTCGCCCATTAGGGTTGCTGAGGATCAGAGCAGACTTCTGCCAAACGACAGCTAAGCTGCGTATTGTGGACATATTCGCCGCCATTGGCGAACGGTCGATTTGGCCGAGGTGCTGCCTGATTTTGCTCGCATGAGGCTGGATTTCGGCCATTGCCGCCGGTGGGGCTGACTCGGTTGAGCGGCCGGTGTTGCGCAGGTTGCCGACGTTGAGGCGCCATGGCGTCAGAAGGGCTGCTTCCTTCAGCGGCGGATGCCTACTCTGTGCCCAGTCCTGCCGTTCTGACAATGAAGGGTTGAAAGGCAGGTAACAAATTGCGGGAGTCATTCGTGACGACTGGTCGCCGGCTCATCGTGGGCCTTAACAATCATTGGGACCGAGGGGGCTAGGCAACGACCAGTAAGGCATCTTGATTACCGGCAATTCGATGGCACCATATCTGAATTGGATGCATCTGTCGTCATGAAGAGAGGTTAAGAGACTTGACCATTTCCGCGGCATTTTGAGACAATCCGCGCTCCTATCGGTATCGAGATACGGAACACGGTGCGAATCCGTGGCGGGCCCGCCGCTGTAACCGGGGACGAAGGCTGCATGGTTAGCAGACCAGCCACTTGCGAGATATACCTTGCAGGGAAGGCGCAGCGCTTCGGATGATCCGGAAGCCAGAAGACGAATCGATACCAATCAGGAGCCAAGGCAAGGGCTCCGGCTGACCGCATGCGCAAAGCGTGCGGTCAGCCGGAGCCCTTTTTGTTTTTATTCCCGAGGAGTGGAACATGACCCAAACCGTGACTTCAACCGTCAAAACCCCGCAAACGACCCAGGCTACGCCGGCCGTCCCGACCATCGCCGTGCGCAAGAGCTGCAACCCGGAAGGCATGGGCCTGTCGCACTATGTACTGATGGACAGGAAGGCGGCCAAATGACCGCTGCTCTTCCTATGGGAGCGCTGGGCGACCCGCGCTTCCTGCCGGTGGACATTGGCCACGATATCTACGCCGCCTTGACCGATCCGGACACCGCCTTCTGGGCTTTAGTCGACAAGAACAAGGTCGACGATGGACTCGATCCGGCGGCACTTGCGGCCTATCGCGAAAAAGCCGAGGGTTTCCGGCAGGAATTGCATGCCTTGCGCTTTGAACTGAAGCCCTCCGGCGTCTATCTCAATCCGACCGAGCGCTGCAATCTCAACTGCACCTACTGCTACCTGCCCGGTACCCAACGCAGCGGTGGCAGCCATATGCCGGTCGACACACTGCTCGCCTCGCTGGGCAAGCTGCGTGACTACTTTCGCTCGGTCATGCCGGACGGCCGCAAGCCGCGCGCAATTTTCCACGGCGCCGAGCCACTGATGAACCAGGCCGCCGTCTTCGCGGCGATTGATGCCTTCGGCGATGACTTCATTTTCGGCCTACAGACCAACGGCACGCTGCTCGACGACGCGGCGCTCGATTTCCTGACCTTGCGCAACGTCAGTATCGGCCTCTCGCTCGACGGCCCGATGGCTGAGATCACCGATGCAACGCGCCGGACCTGGGGCGGAAAGAGCGTGCACGACAAGGTGCTGCGCACGATGGAGAAGCTGCGCGGCTACGGCTCGTGGAGCGTCATCACGACCTGCACGACCGAGAACCTGCCTCACCTGACGCGCATGATCGAACTCTTCCACGCCCATGAAGTGCCGACTTGCATGCTCAACACCGTGCGCTGCACCCAGCCCGGGGCGCGCGGCGTCAAGCCGGCCGACGGCGACATGGCCAAGGCCTTCTTCGCCGCCATGGATCGGACCCACGAGTTGTACCGGGAGACCGGCCGCAAGCTGATGGTGGCCAATTTCGCCAATATCCTGATCGGAATCCTGGCCCCGACGGCGCGCCGCCTGATGTGCGACATCTCGCCCTGTGGCGGCGGTCGTGCCTTCTTCGCACTAGCCGCCGACGGCAGCCTCTACCCGTGCAGCGAGTTTATCGGCCTGCCCGATTTCCGGGGCGGCAACCTGCTGGTCGATGACGTCGAAGCGGCTCTGACCTCGCCGGCCTTCCAGACGGTGACGACGCGCGATGTCGACCAGTTCAGCCCCTGCGGCGACTGTGCGATCCGCCATTTCTGCGGCTCGCCCTGTCCGGCCGAAGCCTTCGAGATGAACGGCGGCATGGACAAGATCGGCGCCTTCTGCGATTTCTACAAGGAACAGGTCAATTACGCCCTGCGCCTGATCGCCGATGGCAAGGCCGATGACTATCTGTGGGACGGCTGGGACGACGGGACGGAAACCGTTTTTGCGCTGAGTTGAAGAAATGGCGGAGGGTTGCTTGAAGTGGAGCTCTCCGCCACTTTGTCGATTGCGGGCCAGCAAAATTAGGTGGTTTTTGCGCCGCCCAGAACTCGATTTAAAAATTCACCTTTAAGCCGAGGCGTATCGTTCTCGATTCAAGCGGATGAATCGGTCTGCCATCAATTGCGCTGCCACCACCGCAGCCGCCCGTTCCAAGAGTTGCCTCATTCCGTGTGCAGGCTCCGCCCCAGTATTCGATGTCATTGGCCTGCTTGTTGAACAGATTCAGGACATCGATGGTCGTCTGCCATTGCTTATTGAAGCGGTAGCCCATCTTCAGGTTGATCATCCAGAAGGCTCGTGATTTTTCCACGCCCTTTTCTTCCAGATCGTAGGACCCGGGTAGCACAGTCGCATACCGCGAAACCAGGGACCACCGTCGTCCACATTCAGACCAACTGATGCGGTCAAAGGGATAGCGTTCGGAACATGACGCCCACCGTTTACTTCGTCCTTGAAGCGTGCTTTCGATAAGGCCAAGTCGGCATCGACGATCATGCCACACATGGGGGTGAAATTGTTGGACCACTCTAGGCCACTACGGCGAGAAGCGCCTCTAGGTTCCGTGATGCCCTCAGCGTCGTAAAGTGCGGCACGGAGTCGCCGCTGAGAGCGATGAAAGTGACGTGTTCGCGGCACAGCCGCTCAATGCCCCGGCTGCTCACCACACCCTGAGCGTAGGCGCAGAGAATGACCTTGAGCAGCATCCCCGGCGGATACCTCGCGCAAACTCAAGACACTTGACGGAATCGACAAATTGCCTGCTTTGGCCCACCTCGACCTGCATGCCTGTCCGAGCCTCCTTTCAGTTGATGGCGCCCGCACCAAGGGCTCCATCAAGCATCTTGAAATAGAGGCATGCCGCTTTGTGTCAAAAGAATTGCTGGTGGAAAAGCATGCATGACCCGGCGCTCAACCTCGCTCCCTTCGGTCGCTGGACGCTGCGCGATGAAGCTGCGCAGCGCCGGTTAGCTCTACGTTGGGCCCCATACTCCATGGTCATCTTTGAGTCCGAATACCACCTGATCGGCTCCCTCGATCATCACGACAACCTGATTCGCCTGTGCGCGCAAGGCCGAATGAGTTTCGACGCCTTCTGCTCCGAATATCACGATTTCTATGCTTTCTACGCCCTCGATGGCCACGAGTCCGACGAAGAAGAGCGACAACTCTTTGAGAAGTACGAAAAAAGAATTGAACCCCATCGCATTGTCGCCGAAGAGATCCTGGCGGGTGTTTGCTCGGATGTCGACGCCCAGTTGGAAATCTACCAACGCGCCGGCCGCTTCGGCTCAGCAAGGACTTTTACTAAAACGCCCTTGGCACTAAATCCGGGGGCACCTCAGGCAAGGTATCCGTTAGCTGACTTCAAGGAACCAACAATTTGTTGGTGGAGCGGCTTCGTAGTAATTACTAGCTGGTAAGTTCCGCGTCTTTCCATCGCGTGAAGTCGACTTCACTAAATGAGAACCACCCTTTAGCTTTTGTCCAGAGCTGGTAAGGCGGCTTGAGGCTCTGTTCGCATTGGTCCCACTGAACCGCGAAGTAAAGATGCCCAACACGTTTTTGCCAATAGCCCACTGTCTCTATAGAAGGGGTATTTATTTTGCTACTGACCGTTTCCGAAATACATGCAACGAACCCCTGCGCGAACCGTTGCAGGTCGGTCGGCTCATTTGCATTAATACTTTGATGCGCCAGCGCAACAAGAGGATGGTTCCTATTGGCGGTCGGGTAAGGTGTCTCGACTGCAATGGCATTTGTGGCAGAGCCTGCGTAGGCGAGGAAAAAACCAGCCACACCGACTGCCCCGCGCCGAGTGTACATTCCTAACGGTATGCCCCGGTCGGGTTGGACTGTCGGATTAACAACTACTTGATCGTCCCTAATATCCAAAGCACTCATAAGCAGAACGCTTGATCTCATTCGCCAAGACAGCGACGGATGATCCTCGCCTTTTACTTCCCAATCTTTCAGAAATTGTGAAGGAGCGACGCTAGCACCCTGTTTGTCTCGCAGGGCAAAGGTTTCCTCTCCGTCCGCACACATCAAGAGTTCGCCGAGTTCACGAACTTTGCGCCATACAACCCCATTATTATTATCGACCAAGGACACGGAAAGCGTTTCCCATAACGTTGATGGTGGAATCCATTCAACAGGAATGCTGTAGATGACTGTCAGCTGCCAAAAAGCTTGTGGCAAAAGCCCTTTGGAATGGTAGTTGGCCAGTTGTTTCCATAGCATCCCTACACCAATATTGAAGAAACTATTTAGTCGACTCCAGCCCGGGAGTTGCCTCGAAAAGTTGTCCTTTGGAGGAGTCCGGCTGGGCGTGATTTCAGGTTTAAGGTCACCTCTTGTATCGATTAATGCGGGCGATTCGCAATAGATACCCGAGTTACACGATCCCAGCCGATATCGGAGTGTATCCCCGTCAGAATGCCGCCCCGGGTCGCCTCCGACCAATATCCCGTCGACACAAACGGAAACGTAACCATGGATATTGCGTTCAAACGAAGTTGTTCCGGTACGAGAACGTAATATCCACTTTTTTCCTGGGCCCGCAGTATTCGCTATCCACTCTGCCTCACAATTGTCGACTGAAGGTAATCCATGATCGTCGACCAAGACAGAATCCCGGACGAATCCCCGTAAAGATTTTGATACTTCAGAAAGGTCTTGATCGAAAGTCACCGCAGCTTTGATATTGGCTGATTCGAGCACCGTTGGCGTTTTGTCGATCGTGACGGGGATTGTCACTGTGTCTTTAATTTCGGGAACTTCACATTTCCCGATAACCGGGAATTCGGTTGCCAGGGCATAGCCTCTGAGCACGGTTGTGAGTTTGACCTTGTCCGACCAATTGTCGAGAAACGACGGCTTCTTGCGCGACACGATCCTTACGGTCGTGCCGATAGGCTGTTGGTCACTTCCCTTTCTAACTACGAGCAGGCCGCTCAAGCCCTGGATTTCGACGACAAGCGGCTCTCCCCACTGTCGCCCGTGTCCGTAGTCCTTGCGCGTTTCAATAGTTATCCTGTCACCCAACATAAAGCAGGACATGAAGCCAATGCCGAATCGGGAGCAGGGGTCGAAGTCATTACCGGATGCTCTCAATCTCGTTCGCTCGCGTTCGAAGTCCGGAGACCGGTAGTAGCTTCTGCCAACTTTCACAAGGAACCGGCGGATGATGCCTTCGTCCATCCCCACGCCGTTGTCTCGACACTCGACAACCTCGTAGCCATCGTCATCAACAAAATGGCAAAACTCAACTTTGCCTTTGCTCCACTGTGTGTCTGATTCCGCAAAGAGCGCTTGGCGATACCTCAGTGCGTCGAGCGAATTTTGCAACAGTTCTCGGATGCACAGGTGTTCTCCGCCGTAGAGTTCGTCGGTCATCAGCAGACGAATAATTTCGTCTCTGGAAAGGGAGAATTCGAGGTCGTGATATCGGTAGGAGTCACCATCGGGTTCGATTCGAGATCGATCGACATGGGTCGGAAGTCGTAGGTGATAACCGCTAATGTCCCGTGGTTGTCGGCGGCAAATCGAATGCGCAGCTTCAAGCTCCTGATCGATCCAACCCATGTAAGCGAGTGCGGCTGCTTGATACGCCGGGTGCTTGCATTTCACTGAGAACCGGATCAGTTCCTCGGAAATTGTCCACCCCTCGACGGCACGGTGTTTTTCCCATTCGAACAAGCTTACGGGAGACGTGAAGTGGATGCTCTTGAAAAGCACCTCGGGTGTGCGTTCACGGTCGAAGTCGAGAATGTCGGCGAGCCTCAGAACCGCCGCGAGAAAAGGCATGTTGACGCAATAGGTTCCGACTTGCTCGTCGTATCTAAAACCCTGACTTGGATTTATATCGTCGGCAGGTAGCGCGTGCCCTTCGCATAATCGCGCAATCAACGGCGAAAGGTTTACACCTTGTACCTCAATGCGCTTGTCACTATGATGACGGGATAGGATATGCTCGGATGACCTTCGTCCGTGTCCTCGGCGCAGGAAATCGGTAAGCATCGCAGTATCGAGTTCGCCAATCTGCGCGCCCAACCGCTCCTTTCGTTCGGTGGAAACTGTGGGGTCGGCTAGTTGCCTCGATGTTTCTGCGTAGTTTGGATGATCTACGCGCCAGTTATCCTGAAAAAGCTTGAACTCATCGGACTTCCTAAGCAACGACAAATCACTATCAGAGGGCAGCATTCCTTGGTCGTGAAAAAACGCCGAAAGAATCAGAAGAGCCAGTTCAACCTCATTGAGTTTCTTTACTTCGTCACCTAGCAGCAAGCTCATCAGTTCGGTGGTTCTAAGTAGGTGGCGTTCATCATGAAGCGTGTACTGCGGTGCGTATCCGGCCATTGCCTTCATCCGATCAGCAGCCTCGTTGCATACCGCGACAACATTAGGACCCAAGTGCTTTGCGGCTTCTGTATTTCGATTCGATAGCGCCTTCCAGAGACTCGTTTCTTCCACCCGCGCAACACAGATTGTCCTTGTCATTAGTTGTCCTCGGTTTCCTATGTAAGTTGGATCCAATTATGCCTCCAGTTTATATTAGTGACAGGAACGTGTTGGCTTAGGTCATCCGCTATGAAAGCTCCGGCTAGCGGGGATTCCGAGCCGAACGGCGAGTAACTGGCGCATAGCCGACCTCTATTGTCGGGCACCCCATAGACAGTTTTGGCCGAGTTGCTGCCGGCTGGATGTCGGCCAAAGCCGACCTTGGGGCGACAGTTGGAATCCGACGGCAACGTGACAATTAGCTGCCGCTTAGCCACTGATCGAGTTCAATGCCCTCTTAGGGCATCAGTACAGTCGAGCCCGGCCCATTTAATCACCAATGCTATTGGAGGAACTGATGAAATTTGGGGGCTTGGTGTATGTTGTCTTTTTTATTGCAACTTCCATATGTTACGCCGACCCCGCTGATGTAATCGCAGAGGTAACCCCTTTGGCGTCGTCGAGCTTCCACAGGTTCCCAGCCTCGGCCGGGGCGGTCACCGGATCGGACGGGGAGCGTTCCGCCACTGTTAGTCGTTTGGCGTTGGCGAAGCAAATGAACGTGCCACAACCATTCGGTTGTTGAAGGGTCAGCGGGAATGATCGGTGCTGGCGTGCACCATCCCGTTGCTTTCCAGAAAGCGCAGACCGGCGATTTGTCTCAAGGCGATCAGCGCGGTTTCTTCCTTGTCGATCAGAAAAACGCCGCTGATGCGCATGCCGCCGAGATTTGGCTCGTCCAGGATGATCGGCGTCTTGCGGAAGCGGTTGAGGGTGGCGATCACCTCGTTTAACGGCTGGCCTTCAAATGCGAGTTGGCCTTTGGTCCACGCCAGCAAAATGCTGCGGTCAACGGCCAAAACCGGGCCGATTTTTCCATCAGTCACGGATACCTCTTCGCCCGCCGCGAGACGCTGCGTCGCTGCATCGCCATTGGCCGGCCGGATTTCCACCAGGCCCTCGGCGACGCTGACGCGGGTCTGCTTCGCCCCGGTTTCCACCACGAAACGGGTGCCGATATCGCGGATGTGATGCCCATTGGCCACAACTTCCAGCGGTCGTTGCGGATCAGCGCCAACGTTGATGGCGATCTGCCCCTCATGCAGCTCAATATGGCGCTGATCCTTGTCCAGGCGGAAGTGCAAGCGGGTGCGCGGAGCAAGGTCCAGTTCGCTGCCATCGCTGAGTTGCAGGTGCTTCCGCTCGCCGATGCCGGTGGCGACCAGCTCGCCCGGCGCGGTATGGAACAGCCAGCTGGCCAGCAGGGCCATGGCGGCCAGTCCGGCGGCACCATGCAACAACCGTCGCGCGCGCGGCTTGGCTTGCGGTGCAAGGCAGGCCGAGTGGTTCCAGATTTGCTCAAGAATTCCGAATTCCCGGGCGTTTTCCGGGCTGCCTGCCAGCCAGCCGGCAAAGGTCGCCCTTTCCTCGCGGGAAACATTTTCGCCATGCAGTCGGGCAAACCAGAAGGCGGCTTCTTCCTGGGCGCGTTCGCTGTTGTCAGCGGCTGGAGAGGCTTGGGGCGAATGGGGCATGCGCCGGATTCTCGGCAGGCTGGGGCGGGATGTCAAACGCCAGCCGAATGCTTGCTCCACAGGCGCCGCAATTGCAGCATGGCGTTGGCCAGTTGCTTTTCCACCATTTTGGCCGAAATGCCCATCTGCGCAGCGATTTCGTTCTGGGTCAGGGCGTCGAAGCGATGCAGGAAAAAAACCTGCCGGCACTTGGGCGGCAGGGTTTCGATGCCTTCTGCCAGGGCCTGTAGTTGCTGCCGCGCCGAGGCAATGCGCGCCGGGTCAGCCACCGGGTCGGGCAGGGAATCCTGAAAATCGTCAATCGGCAGCAGCAGCGGCCGGGTCTTGGCCAGGCGCGCCAGATCGATGAGCAGATTGCGCCCGCTGCGCAACAGGAAAGCGCGGGGATTTTGAATGGTCTCGACCGGCGGTTTCAGCAGCAAGCGAAGAAAAATCTCCTGTGCAGCATCCCGGCCGGCATCGCGGCAATCGAGCCGGCGCGCCAGGTAATCCCGCAAATGGTCGAAATGCTCGCGGTAAAGCTGCGCCAGGTCGAGTTCGCCAGGGGACTTCAGGGCAAGGGTGAAGGACATGCGGCAATGCTAAAGGCCTTGCCGGGTGATTTCCATGTGACATGTTGTCGCAGCTTGCCGGTTTCAGGTAGGGAGGTCGTCGCTGCATTCGTCTTGGTAGGTGAAGGCGCATTTCGTCGCCATTTGTTATCAGGGGGAAACATGCTGCAGAAACAAACGCCGGCCCGTTCGGAGAACGTCCGCAAATACCTTGCCGTCGCTGTATGGCTGGCCTGCCAGGCCGGTGCTGTGCTGGCCGGACCGAACGTCAGTGTTGAAATTGCCCAGCAGGAGCTAGCTTCTGCGTTGCGCCAACTGGCCAACCAGAGCGGGGTGCAGATCGTTCATGCGGCCGATCTCGTCGGCAGCAAGAAGGTCAAGGCCATTCGGGGTGAAATGAGTGTTGAAGAGGCACTTGGTCGTTTGTTGCAAGGCAGCGGCCTGGAATTCCGTCGCGATGGCGACAGCTACGTGATTGTCGCGGCTCCACATGCCGAGCAGAGCCTGAGCGAAATCGTGGTCACGGCGACGCGGACGGAGCGGCGGATTGATGAGGTGCCGGCGAGTGTCAGTGTGATTACCAGCAAGGACATCGGGCGCCAGCACCTGCTCAAGGTGGAGGACGCCCTGCGCAATATGGAAGGGGTGGACTTCAATGAAAGTTCGGCCATAGGGGGCAACGGTGGTCCTTCCATACGTGGGGTTGGCGGTTCATTCGCTGGCGCGACATCGGTGGTTCTGGTCGATGGCATGCCGACCGACTCGTCCATATCGAGCGTGGTTGGCCGTGGTGGCTTCAATTTTCTTGTTGCACAGGATGTCGAGCGGATCGAACTCGTGCGTGGTCCGGCGTCTGCACTTTATGGGCCAAACGTGATCGGCGGCGTGGTCAACGTTATTCCGAAACGCTGGAGCGGTCCGGCCGGGGCTGAGGTAGAAGCGGCTTTGGGTTCGCATGATGCGCGGTCATTTGGGGCGGCAGCCGGGATGGCGAACGAAGTAGTCGACTTTCGGTTGTCCGTGTTCGATTTCCGTACAGATGGCTATGTCGCGCAACGGGAACTTGATCCGGATGGAAGCAAAGATCTGAAATCGAGGGCATGGACGGATAAAAAATGGAACCTCAATGGTGGTATTCGCCCGTCAGACGATCAGGAAATCACCTTTGGCTTCCAGCAATTCAGAACTGATACGGACATGTTCGGTGGGCGTCCCAATTTTCGCGTCAAGAACGAAGGTGATGCTTATTCACTTGGGTACCGCAAGGATTTTGCCAATCAAAACTCGGTCAAATTGACATATCGCCATGCGGAATTGCTGCAATTCATGCCGTGGGATGACCAAGCGTGGAATTACAACATGGGCAGTTATATTCTCGCTGCCACCTGGTATCGCAAGAGCCGGACGGATACCGTCGAAGCGCAGACGGAACTGCATCCAGTTGCTGGCAACACCTTGATTGTTGGAGCGTCCTATCAAACAGCCTGGTATCAAGTCGGTTGGGATGATTTCCTGAATGGAGGTAGCTCCCGTACAGATTCTCAGGAAACGACAACTGGCCTGTTTGCCCAGGATGAGCATCGTTTTGATGATCTGACGCTGACCGTTGGGGGGCGCTACGACTGGATCAAGATGCATGGTGACAAGAGCAACGGTGCGACGACCTATCCCGATTCATCGGACGGCGTCTTCAATCCACGGCTGGGTCTGCGCTACCACCTGTCGCCGGCGAGTTCGGTTTATCTGTCTGCCGGAACGGCCTATGTGCCGGCACTGAACTGGATGAAATCGTCTGGCGGTAATCCAATGTGGCTCGACAATACCGGTTTGAAGCCGGAGACCTCAACGACCTACGAGATCGGGGCCAATCACCAGCTACCCTGGGGCAAGTTACGCGCAGCCCTGTACCACACCGACTATCAGGACAAGATTTCCACCATCCCGGTCGGCCCGGCCTGGCAGTACGTGAATATCGGCAAGACGACGGTAAACGGCTTTGAACTGGGCTTTGACGGCAGCCTGCCCGGCGGCTGGAAACCCTATGCCAATTACAGCTACACCGACTCGGTGATTCGCAAGAATCCCAATGACACGACGCTGGAGGGCAAGCACACCCAGCGCATCGCACCCCACAAGTTGAATCTGGGTCTGGTTTACGCGCCATCCAGTCAATGGGAGGCGCGCATCGGCGGCCGCTATGTCAGTTCCATCTATTTCACCGATGCCAATACCTCCGACCATCGTGCCTCCGACTATTTCGTCGCCGACGCCAAGGTTTCCATGAAGCTGCCGGTACCCGGTAGCGAGGTGTTTGTCGCGGTCAACAACCTGTTCGACAGCAAATACGTCGTCTGGGAATACGAACACGCAGATCGCCGCAATTTCTGGGCTGGGGTGAGTGCGAAGTTCTAGCAAGCCTGATCTGCAAAAGGTGCCGCGACCGCTTCTTGCGCCGTTCGCGGCATACCTGACCTGTTTAGCCTGGCCACGCGCAAAAACTCTTCAAGGAGATTCACATGGAAATCAAGGAAATTAGTTTTGAGACTCTGGAAGGCTGTAATGAAGCATTTGAAGTAATGACCGCCATGGCTTGCTGCGGCACGCAAGGCGGGATGATGTGCAAGTGCGGGGCCATGCGCTGAACAGCGCCGGCTTTTTTTCCAACCATTAACGAAACCGCCCGTGGCCGGGCTTCCCTCTTGGAAAAACCATGCTCGAAAAAAAGAATTTTCATGTCTTTCGGAAAGATGATCGCCATTTTCTCTTTCTGACGCTGCCGGTGGCGCTGTTTTCCATTGATGCCGAAACCTACGGTGTGCTGCGCAAAGTGGAAGTGGCGCGAACACTCGATGGCGATAGCGAAGCAACGCGCTGGGAGGAGGTTAACCAGTTTGCCGACCGTTACATGGAGCGCGCCAAACCGGCGCAATCGGTACGTTCGCCGGAGGACATTACCGACAAGGTAATTGGCGCCTATCTTTTCGTTTGTCAGGAATGCAATCTGAAGTGTGCCTATTGTTACGGCAACGAAGGCGAATACGGCAAGCGTGGCCGCATGAGCGAAACGGTGATGAACCGCACCTTCGAGCAGTTTTTCTCGGGAGGAGAAGGCAAGCACTTTGTCACTTTTTTCGGCGGCGAACCCCTGATGAATTTTCCGTTGATGGAGAAGACCGCTGAGCTGGTGCGGAGCTACCGTGACGAGGGCAAGGCGGATATCAATCTCTGTATCGTCACCAACGGCACCCTGTACAACCCGAAAATTGATGCTTTTTTCCGGGAACACATCAGCGATGTCACCTTCAGTCTGGATGGCCCGAAAGCACTGAACGACGCTCAAAGGGTGGCCAAGTCTGGCGACAGCGTCTACGACCTGGCCGAGGAAAATATCCGCAAGCTGACCAAGGATGCGCCTTTTGGCTGGTCCTTCCGCTCCATCGTTACTCGCGCCGGCTGCGATCAGGTGGGTGAAATTTATCAGCATATGGAAAGCTTCAATCCTGGCGGTATCGGCATTGTCGATGTCGACGCGCCCAAGGATGGCCCGCTTTATATCGGCGATGCCGACTACCAGCGTTTCCTGAAACAGGTTGTGGACATCAACCGACGCGGTCTCGCCAGCATCATGGATGGCGAAGCGCCGGTGGCTTTCGAGTATCCCTTCTACATCCTCTATTACTTTGTTTCCCGCCGCCATGCCTACTATCACTGCAATGCCGGGACCAACCTGCTGGCGGTGACGGCTGAGGGGGATGTCTATCCTTGCCACCGCTTCGTCGGCCTGGAGGATTTCAATATGGGCAACGTCAGCGATCCCGAACTGAAGTCCAGCGAACGTTACCAGGGCATCCGCCAACAGTTCATAGATGCCACGGTGGACAATCGCGAGGGCTGTCGCGACTGCTGGGCGCGCTACCTGTGCGGCGGTTCATGCGCCAAGTTCTCATTCTCCGAGCATGGCAGTATCTCGCCACCGGTAGCGCGCCATTGCCAATACATCAAGACCGTCGTCGAGGAACTGCTGCCCGATCTGGTGGCCTTGATGGAGCAACCGGAACAGCGCAGCAAACTGGTCACTCGGTTGGGCAATGCGATCCGTGGTGGTGCAGCGGATAGCCGGGCGCAGGGCGAAGTGCATGGCGCCTGATTGCCATGTCATCGTCGAGGCCGGCATCGTCTATTTTCCCGAGAGTGGCAAGTTCTATGCCGTGCCGCAAGGCATCGGCGAACGCCTGAAATCCTGGCTGGCCGGGCATGGCGAGGTGCCACCGGAGGCGGCTGCCATGCTCGCGGCGGAGGCGGGCAGGGGGAAAGCCGATCTGCCGCCCGTTGGAGGTGATGAAGGCGAGGTGCGCAGCCTGTGTTTGTACACCGCCCACGATTGCAATCTGGCTTGCACATATTGCTACAACCAGCGCGGGCGGGCGGTGGCGCCGTTGGCCATGATGTCCTTCGCCACCGCCAAGGCGGCGATTGACCGCTTCTTCTGGCGACCGGGCGTGCTCTATGCCATTGCGCTGTATGGCGGCGAACCCCTGCTGAACGTCGGCCTGATCGAACCCCTGGTCGACTACGCCGAACGTTTGCGGCGGGAACGGGATATTCGCATCGACTTCAGCCTGACCACCAACGGCACGGTCATGAACCGCGAGATACTGGCCTTGCTGGATCGTCATTTCGTGGCGGTGACGGTGAGTCTGGACGGCATCAAGGCGGTCAATGACCGGCATCGCCATGCAGAAAAGGGCGAACACAGCGTTCACGACCGGGCGGTGGCGACGATTCGTTTGCTCAAGGAAAACACCGGCTTGCGGGTTACTGTCAAGGGAACGCTGACCGCCCAGGGGGGGGGCCATTATCAGGAATCCCTCGCCTACCTGCGCAGCCTGGGAGCCGACAATGCCGCCCTTACCCCGGCTTTCGGGCCGGCAGAGGCCGATTGGGCGCTGGCCGGCGAGGTGTTCGAGCGTTACGTGGCGATGCAGGCCGGGAACGCTGCGGCGGACCTGGCCGACCTCGACGAAGCCGCCGAACCCTGGCACGAATACACCTTCCAGATCGTCGCCGGCCTGCTGACCAAGCGGCGCCTGCTGCGCCACTGCAACATCGGGCGCGACCTGGCGGTGATGGCCGATGGGGCTATCTATGCCTGCCATGGCTTGGCCGGTCAGTCGGCGTTTGCCATGGGACGGGTGGACGATCCGGCCAGTCCGGATTTCCAGCGCCTGCACGAAGATTTCGCCGGCCTTGATCTGCGTTCGGTCGACGGCTGTCAGCGGTGCTGGGCGCGTTACCTGTGTGGTGGCGGCTGTTATGCCAATGCCTGGTTCCAGAGCGGTTCCGTCCGCCAGCCGGATCGCGGCCATTGCGCTGTTTTCAAGGCCGTGGCCGAGAAGGTGCTGGTGGCCTTTGTCGACACCGTGGGACGGCCTGAGCAGGCGCAAGTGTTGTTGCGCAAGGTGCGCGGCATGATCGGCGCGCCGCCGCCTTCCCATGTCTGAAGTGTTGCGCAATCTCTATCTGGTGGTGGCCCAGGAATGCAATCTGGCCTGCACCTACTGTTACGCCGCCGGAGGCGGCTTCGGCCAGGCGGAACGCCATATGCCGGAGGCCATCATGCGGCGAGGCCTGGAGCGCCTGCTGCCCTTGGCCGGCGAACGGCTGACCCTGTCCTTCTTCGGCGGCGAGCCGCTGCTCAATTTCCCCTTGCTAGAGGAAACCGTTCGCCACGCCAGCCGCCTCGCGGCCGAAAGCGGGCGCGGGCTGTCCTTTGCCCTGACCACCAACGGAACGCTGCTCGATGAAGCGATGCTCGATTTCATCGAAAGGCACATCGCTTACCTGGCGATCAGTCTCGATGGCGATGCCGTGGCGAACAGCGGGCGGGTGTTCCGCGATGGTCGGCCGGCATTCCCGGTTATTCTGGACAATCTCGAACAGCTTCGGCAACGGCGCATCCCGTTTGCCCTGCGGGCCACGGTGACGCCGGCCAATGTCGGGCAGGTGGTGGGAACGGTCGCTTTTCTGTCCACGCTCGGCGCCCAGTCGGTGCGTGTGTTGCCGGCCCAGGGTGTGCACTGGTCGGTGGTCGAGCGGCAGCAACTGAGCCGCGTCATGGTCGAACTCAACCGGCGCGGCCTGCGGGCGCTGCTGGCCGGCGAAACGTCGACGGCTTGCGAGCATGCCCTGCGTCTGGCCGTTCACACGGTGGCTGGTGAAGATGCGGAGCGTCCATGCCTGGCCGGGGGCGGCATCCTGGCCCTGGCTGCCGACGGCATGCTCTACCCGTGCGAACATTTTGTCGGGGTCGATGAATTGGCCATGGGCCATGTCGATGACTATCCCGATGCGCGTTCGCGCCGCATCGTTGCCCGTTTTGCCGCGGCGACCACGGCGGGCCGGCCGCGTTGCCAGGCGTGTGCGGTGCGGGGCGTCTGCGGCGGGCAGTGTTATGCCGAGGCCTCCCTGGCGAACGGCAATATCGAGCTGCCGGCGGCGGATTACTGCGGGCGAATACACGCCACTTTCCGGGCGCTGGCGCCGGATTTGGCGCAAGGCATGGCCGATGTCGAGCAGGCCGGTCGTCTGCGCAGGGCCATCGGGGTGGAGTAGGAATGTCACCCGCTATCGTTGTCGACAATCTGGGGGTCGTCTATCCCAATGGGCAGCACGCGCTCGACGGTTTGTCGTTGCAAGTGCAAGCGGGGGAAGTATTCGGCTTGCTTGGCGCCAACGGCGCCGGAAAAACCACGCTCATCAAGATTCTGGCCAGCCTGATGCGGCCGAGCCGGGGGATGGTGCGCGTGCTGGGGCTGGATCCCGGCGAGCAGCCGGAAACGATCAAACGCCAGTTGGGCGTGGTACCCCAGGAGAACAACCTCGACGTGGATCTGGATGTGCGTGCTAACCTGGTTTTCCATTGCCGTTATTTCGGCCTGCGCCGGGCTGACATCACGACGCGGGTCGGTCACTGGCTGGAGCAACTCGGCCTCACCGACAAGGCCGCTGCGGAAATCATGCACCTGTCCGGCGGCACCAAGCGCAAGGTGATGCTGGCCAAGGCCTTCCTCACCTCGCCGCGCTTGCTGGTGCTGGATGAGCCGACCAGCGGTCTAGACCCGGAAATCCGGGCGAGCATCTGGCGGCATATCCGCGACTTTCGCGATGGCGGCGGCACGGTTTTCCTGTCTACCCACCACATGGAAGAGGCGGAGCGCCTGTGTGACCGGGTGGCGTTGCTGCGCCGGGGCCGGATTGTCGCCTGCGATACGCCGACGGCGTTGGCGACCGGGCTGAATGGCGGCCTGGAAGCCTTGTTTCAGGAAGCGGCGGGCGCGGAGGATGGGCGATGAGTTTTGTCTGGGCCATGCTGGCCCGCAATTTCGCTGTCGAGTGCCGCTCGTTGCGGGTCAGCTTCACGCGCATGGTGCTGCAACCGGCGATCTATCTCTTCGTGTTCGGCTATGTCGTGGGCCGCATGCTGCCGGCAGGAAATTCCGGCAACTATGCAGCGGTGATGGCGCCGGGGGTGGTGGCGATTTCGCTGATGAGCGCGCCGTATCTGGTGGTCGGCAGTTCCATCCTGTCCGGCTTTTACTTCCGGACCATGGAAGCCTGGCTGCTGTCTCCGGTCGGCGTGCGCGCGCTGTTGCTGGCCCTGCTCGCCAGCGGCACGCTCTACGGCATGGCCAGCGCCGCCGTGGCGGTCGGCCTGATCTGGATCATCCTCGGCATCGTCCCGGAAAACTGGTTGCTGATCGCCTATTTCTGCTTTTTCGGCTCGCTGCTATTTTCGTTGCTGGCGGTGGTGGTGTTGCTGGCACCGGCCACGCCAAAACAGGGGCAGGACATTTTTTCCCTGCTGATGATGCCGATGACTTTTTTCGGCTGTACCTTCTACTCCTTCGCCATGCTGATTCCGCCTTTCGACAGCGTGGCGCTGCTCTTGCCGACCACCTATCTCAGCGAGGGGCTGCGGGCGGCCTATGCGACCGGTGGCGGCAGTCTGCCGACCCACTGGGTGGCGGCGGGACTGGCGGCGACCACACTGCTTCTCGTGCCGCTGGCCGATTGGGTGGCGGCGCGTCGCCTGCGGAATTTCACCTGGTGATGCGGCGGAGCTGGTGCTTGGTTTTTCTGCTGGCGAGCTTGCCGGCGAGTGTGCTGGCGCAGGGCGAAAACACGGCTGAAACCGACGTCTCGGTTATCACCGCCGCCGACATCGCCCGCGAGAAGCCGGCCAGCTTGCTGGAGATGCTGAAGCGGCGAGTCGGGCTGGACGAGAACAACAGCGTCATCAGCATGCGCGGGGTGCGCGGCATTGCCGTGGTGGTCGATGGCTTCGTTTCTTCCGTCAGCGAGTTGTCTGCCTTGCGCCCGGAGCAGGTGGAGCGCATCGAAGTGTTGCGCGGCGCGGCGTCGGCGCGTTTCGGCGCCGAGGCGATGGGCGGGGCGATTGCGGTGACGACGCGGCCGGCCGGCGGTCGGCAGAATCCTGCGGTCAACCTGACGCAGGGGCTGGATTCCCGTGG
Source organism: Quatrionicoccus australiensis (assembly GCF_020510425.1). Taxonomy (NCBI): domain Bacteria; kingdom Pseudomonadati; phylum Pseudomonadota; class Betaproteobacteria; order Rhodocyclales; family Azonexaceae; genus Quatrionicoccus; species Quatrionicoccus australiensis. Next base: position 108,846 of record NZ_JAHBAH010000002.1, on the reverse strand, counting down.
CGGCAGCTATACCCGGGTGGGCGGCAGCGGCGAACGCGCCGAGCTGGCCTGGGCGCTGCTGGCGGAAAGCCGCGAGGACAAGGGTTTCCGCACCGTGCCGTGCTCGCCTTTTCCCTACCAGATCACAGTGGCCGACGAGCATGGCCGAGGCACTTCCGTGGACGGCAAGCTGGCCTGGAACGGCAGCGATTTTGCCAGTTCGTTGAACCTCAAGCACTCGGACAACCGTTCCTTTTTCGGGCGCCCGAACTGGGCCTTCGACTGGCAAACCGATACTGCCCGCAGCCAGTTTTCCTGGAAGGTGAACGAACGCTGGTCTCTGGAGGCCGCCTTGGGCGAAGATCGTTACGCCACGGCCGGGGTGCGGGATCGCGGTAGCGGTATCGACGCCGCCGGCCTGGCGGCGGACCAGTGGCTGACCCAGAATTCCCGCCAGCGCGAGGCCTCGGCGGCGCTGGTTTGGCAGGACGGCGGCTGGCAGGGGCGGCTGGGCGGCAGCCTGATCGAACTGTCGGAACAATTCAGCGCCAGCGATTACGCCAGCCGCGCTTTGCGCACGCAGGCCGATTCGCTGATCCGCAAGGAGGCGCTGTTCGCTGCCGGTGAAATGCCGCTCGGCGCCGGTCGTCTGGAACTGGGCCTGCGCCGTGACTGGCAACGCTACGTGTCATCACGCGTGGTCGATGCCGGCCCGCCCTGGCAGGAGACGCTGGGCGGCGGTGTGGTCAAGGCGGCGACCAGCCCGAAGATTGCCCTTTCCTGGCCGCTGGGCGAAGCCACCCGCCTGCGCGGCAGCCTGGGCAGCGGCTTTTCGCCGCCGCAGGCGACGCAGTTGTACAACGGCTTTGTCAGCGCCGGCTCGGTGACGCTGGCCAACCCGGCCTTGAAGCCGGAGCGCTCGACCACCGCCGACCTCGCCCTGCTCGGCAACTTGGCCGGCGGCAACGGCGGCATCACCCTGTTTGCGACGCGCTGGCAGGACAAGATCGCCGTGCGCATCCTCGATTACGGTTCGCCGGTGGTGCAGCAGGCGCAAAACGTCGGCGAGGTGCGGGCGTACGGGCTGGAAACGCACTGGTCGCAGCCGCTGGCCGAGCGTTGGCAGCTCAACGCCAATTACACCTACACCCGGACCCGTATCGTCCGCGACCAGTCGGCGCCGCAACTGGTCGGCAACGCGCTGCCGGACATGCCCCGGCACAAGGCAAATTTTGTCCTGAATTACGCGTCGACCGCAGGATTTTCCGCCCGCGCCAAATGGCGCCTGGTCGGCAGCGCCTACACCGACGAAGCGAATACCGTGGTCGATAGCCAGGGCTACCGCTGGAAAAAGGCGGCCTACGACGTGCTCGACCTGGCCACCAGTTGGCGGGCCAAAGGCTGGGAAGCGACGCTGGCGCTGGACAACGTCTTCGACCGCGACTACGTCAGCGGCTTCTTCTGGCATGGCGAACCGCGCACCCTGCGCGGCGAATTCATTTTGCGTTTTTGACTGGCAAGGAGTTGTGCATGCGCAAGCAAGCGATTTTCCCCGTTCTCTTCAGCCTGAGCATGCTGCTGGCGACGCCGGCGCAGGCCTGCCGGCCTTTCGGCTCCTACCAACTGGTGGAGGATAAAACCGGCGGCATCTGGTTCACCGAAGGCGACAACAATGCCGTGTCGCGGCTGGCGCCGGACGGCAGCGTCAAGGCCTATCCGCTGCCGACGAAAAATGCCGAACCCAGCGCCCTGACGCTGGATCGCCGGGGCAACCTCTGGTTTGTCGAAATGGACGGCGGCAAGATCGGTCGTCTGGCACCCGACGGGCGCATTCGGGAATTTCCTACTCGTGACGGCCATCCCGGCATGGTCGCGGTCGACCGCCGGGGTGAAGCGTGGTTCACGCAGATGTCCGGGCATGAAAACGACAGTGACGAACACGCCGGCCATGGCAGCGCGATGCTCGCCAAGGTCGGTCGCATCGACGGTCAGGGAAAGATGCACGATTTTCCCGTGCGCGAGGGCTGGCCGACTTCACTGGCCTTCGACCGCCAGGACCGCGCCTGGGTGACCATCCTCGTGCCGGGACACAATGGAGCGCGGCCCAAAGGGCAACTGGCGACGCTGTCGCACGATGGCCAGTGGACCACCGTGGCGGCGTGGGAGAACAGTTGTCCGAGCAACCTGACGCCGGTCGCCGGCGGCCTCGCCTTCTCCGATCACTGCCGTTTCGTGCTGGGGCGCATCGCCGCCGATGGCAAACTTACCGAGCAGAAACTGCCCGACGCCACCTACATCCAGCAAATGTCGGCGGCAGCGGATGGCGTGCTGTGGTTTTCCGGCGACGAACGCGGCCGTATCGGGCGCATCGCCCCGGATGGCGCCGTCGCCTACCTGCCGGAACGGCCCGATAGCGACGACCAACTAATGGCCGTCAAGGTGCTGCGCAACGGTGACGTGGTGTTTTCCGAGTTCTACAACTACAACATCAACCGCCGCACGAAGAACGGCGACTACGTCGAACACCTGGTCAATATCGAGGAACGGCGGGGCAGCCGCGAAGTGCGCGACGGTGAAGTCTGCTACGTGCAGTTCGCCTCACGCATCGCCGGCAAGGCCGAGATGGACCAGAAACGCGCCGCGGAAGTGCGCAGCGGCCAGTTCAAACCCGACGGTGCTGGCACGGAAAAACTGGTCGAACAAAAATGCCTGGCCTGCCACGACGCACGCCGTCTGCTACTGTCGCGGCGCAGCGACTGGACGCCGAGCCTGACACGCATGCACTCCTACCGCCAGCTACGCGGTGTGGAGTCGCTAACGCAGGAGGAGACAACACGGCTGGTGCGTTATTTAAATGGTTATTACGGCTTGGCACGGTGAACTAAGGGCAATGTGATAATGCGCCTCCCGTTTCACGAGGCCGCCATGACCGGTTCTGCCCTGATAGTGCAAGGCACCACTTCCAACGCTGGCAAATCGACGCTGGTCGCTGCCCTGTGCCACTTTCTCAAGCGGTGCGGGATTTTCGTGGCGTCGTTCAAGCCGCAGAACATGCCCTTGAACTCGGCGGTGACGGTGGATGGTGGCTGATTTGGCGGGCGCAAGCGCTACCCCCCCCAGATCGCGCCCGGTTGAGCGGCAGCTAATTGCTGCATTGCCGTCGGATGCCGACCGCCAGCCCAAGGTCGGCTTTGGCCGAGGTGCTGCCATTTGTTGCTGACAGAGATATTTTAGAGGCAGGAAATAACTGTTTTATGGACTCAAGCTAAGTTTCAGACCTGTTTTTTCAGTCTCCAAGCTGCTACTTCTATATTAAAGATCCCAATACGGTGTAGGTCCAAAACGATCTAGAAGGAACTCAATAAACGCGCGGACTTTTAAAGGCAAATGCCGATTCGGCAGATGAACGGCAAAAATAAAACGCTCGGTTGGCACATAGCCTGGCAAGACCTCGACCAGGCGGCCTTCCTGCAGATCCTTGCCGACGATAAAGGTCGGCAGCAGAGCCAGCCCGAGGCCGCCGAGCACGGCCTGGGAAAGTGCCTCGTCGTCATTGATGCGCAGGCTACCGGTGACCGGGATCGAGACATTGCCGTTGTCGCCCTTGAGATGCCAGACCCCTTGGGTATCCATGAAGCTGTAGTCCAGACAATTGTGCTGGCCAAGATCCTCGGGATTTAGCGGAATTCCCCGGCGGGCAAGGTAGGACGGGCTGGCGCAGATCTTTCGACGGATCGGGGCCAATTGACGGGCAACGAGATTCTGTCCGGGTTCGCGGGTAATACGCAGGGCGATGTCATACCCCTCATCGGCCAGGTCGACCAGTCGGTCGCTGATGGTCAGATCGACGTTCAGGTCGGGATAGCGGACCATGAACTCCGGCAAGGCGGAGGCCACATGCATCGTACTGAACGCCACGGGAGCACTGATCTTCAGTTTCCCGCGCGGCTCCTGGTGCAGACGGGAAATCGTCGTGTCGGCCAAGCTCAGTTCTTCCAGTATCCGGTCGCAGTGCTCGAAATACGCTTCGCCGACATCGGTCAGGCTAAGGCTGCGCGTGCTCCGGTGTAGCAGCCGGACGCCCAGATCGCTCTCCAGCCGGGCAATCGCCTTGCTCACCCGCGACTTGGAGACATCGAGTCGTCGAGCCGCCGCGGAAAAGCTCCTGACCTTGACCACGTGGGCGAAGAACAGCATGTCATTGATATCGTGCATGGCGCCCACCAACTGTTATCAAAATAGAAACAGTTTTGTTCAAAAAGGATGGCTTATCAAGCACCGTATCCAACCCTATCATCAAAGCCTTCAAAAACGGCCGAGCCACCTTATCAACACGACGCCCAAACATGACCAGACCAGCTCGTTCGGCATGGTCGTTGGGACCCCCAGCTGAGTCCGCTCACGTGTCACCTTAATTCTACGCCCCAAACCGGGGCGCCGATTGTCGCCGTTCGAATATCAATCAAGGAGGGGTTTGCCAAGGTACGACGGCATGGGCTTAACCCGATTTCAAAAAATTCATCAAGCAATCAGACAGGGAAGAGACAATGCGTTACCGGAATTTTGAGGACTTCATCCAGCACGTGGCCAGCCGGAATCCGGGGCAGCCTGAATTCCTGCAAGCGGTCAGCGAAGTCATCGAAAGCTTGTGGCCGTACATCGCACGCCATTCGAAATATGCCGAACACGGGCTGCTCGACCGCCTGATCGAACCGGAACGGATCATCATGTTCCGCGTCGCCTGGGTCGACGACCATGGCGAGGTTCAGGTCAATCGCGGCTACCGCATCCAGCACTCCTCGGCCATCGGCCCCTACAAGGGCGGCATCCGCTTCCACCATTCGGTCAACCTTTCGATCCTCAAGTTCCTGGCTTTCGAGCAGACCTTCAAGAATGCCCTGACCACCTTGCCGATGGGCGGTGGCAAGGGCGGCTCCGACTTCGATCCGAAGGGGCGCAGTCCGGGCGAGGTGATGCGTTTCTGCCAGGCATTCGTCAGCGAGCTGTTCCGCCATGTTGGCTCCGATACCGACGTTCCGGCCGGCGACATCGGTGTCGGCGGACGTGAAGTCGGCTTCATGGCCGGCATGATGAAGAAGCTCTCCAATCGCGCCGACTGCGTGTTTACCGGCAAGGGCCTGAGTTTCGGCGGCTCGCTGATCCGTCCCGAAGCGACTGGCTACGGCACGGTCTATTTCGCGGAGCAGATGCTCAAGCAGCGCGGCCGCAGTTTCGAGGGGCTGCGCGTCAGCGTTTCCGGCGCCGGCAATGTGGCCCAGTATTCAGTCGAGAAAGCCATGGCCCTTGGCGCCAAGGTCGTCACGGTGTCAGATTCGAGTGGAACTGTCGTCGACGAAAGCGGCTTCACGCCGGAAAAACTGGCCGAACTGATGGAGGTGAAAAACCATCTTTACGGCCGCGTCAGCGATTACGCCAAGCGGGTCGGTGCCGCCTTCCACCCGGGCTTGCGCCCGTGGCATGTGCCGGTCGATGTCGCCCTGCCGTGCGCGACGCAGAACGAAGTGGACGGCGAAGATGCCAGGATGCTGGTCAAGAACGGCGTGATCTGCGTCGCCGAGGGTGCCAACATGCCATCGACGGCCGATGCCGTGAAGATCTTCGAAGGCAACGGGGTGCTCTACGCCCCAGGCAAGGCCAGCAATGCCGGCGGCGTGGCCACTTCCGGCCTGGAAATGAGCCAGAACGCCATGCGTCTTTCTTGGCAGCGCGACGAGGTTGATGCCCGCCTGCACGAAATCATGTGCAACATCCATGAAGCCTGCCTGAACTATGGTCGCGATGCAGGCGGCAAGATCAGCTACGTCAATGGCGCCAACATTGCCGGCTTCGTCAAGGTGGCCGATGCCATGCTCGCCCAGGGCGTAATTTAAAACCATTTCAATACCGAAGGAGCTCCCCATGTTTCCTGAATATCGCGACCTGATTTCCGAATTAAAGACCAGCGACAGGTACTTCCAGTCCCTGTTCGAGAAGCACAACACGCTTGATCAGCGGATCAAGAACATTGAGTCCCGGCTGGAGTCCGGCACGCCCGATGAGATTGAGGTCCTGAAAAAGAAAAAGTTGGCGATTAAGGACGAGCTATACGGGCTGCTCCAGAAGATCAGCCTCAGTCGCGTCAAACCCTGAAGACAGCATGCAAGGCTTCCGCAGCAATACGATCGCCCCTGGTTATCGACGGTACGAGAGGTACCCCGTCAGCTGTGAAATAGATGGCGAGATCATCACCGGCAACTACTGGATTGCCGGGATGATTCTTGTCGTTTCGACTGCAACGGGGGGCACAAGCCGGCAACTAGCCAACAGCAAGCCGGCAGATTTGGCAAAAATCCTGCTGAAAAGACTTCTGCTGACTAACCGCGAACGCAGATTTGCTGCCGTCCAGGCGCCGTAAGAACCCCGTATGCGCGATCTTCAGAGGGTCAATATCGAAACGCACCTCAAGAATAGCGCCATCTTCAATGAACTCGGTGAGGAGGCCATCGCCCAGATCGCCAAGGTCGCCCGCGAGGTACGCTGTGACAGGGGATTCACCATCTTTCATCGCGGGGATTCCTGCACCGGGTTTCATATCGTCGTTTTCGGGCAGGTCAAGCTGTCGTTCACCTCGGCCCAGGGCGTCGAGAAAATCCTAGAAATAGTTCAACAAGGCCAAAGCTTTGGCGAAGCCATGATGTTCCTGGAGAAACCCTACGCTGTTTCGGCCCAGGCACTCAACAGCTGTTTGCTGTTGCACATCTCGAAATCGGCAGTCTTCAGCGAAATGGAGCGTAATCACGGCATCATGCGCAAAATGATCGGCAGCCTGGCACACCAGACACATCACTTGATGCTTGATGTCGAAGGCTACACCCTGCTCACCGGCAAACAGCGCATCATCAGCTACCTGCTCGATCAGCTGAAGAATGGCGAGCCGGGCAGTGAAACAGTGTCTATCGACCTTTCGGTCAGCAAAGGCGCCATCGCCTCACGGCTAAATCTGACCAAGGAGCATTTCTCGCGCATCCTGCATGAACTGAGTGATCTCGACCTGATTCGGGTCGATGGGCGGCACCTGACGATTCCCAGCATGAAACGATTGAGCATCTACCAATTCGAACAGCCTAGCGGTCCCAGTACGGCTCCTCGCCAATATGGGAAATCATGAAATCAATGAATACCCTGACCTTACTGGGCAGGTGGCGTGTCGGCAAATACATTGCATAGACATAGCGCTCGACCGGGATGTACTCGGATAAAACAGCCTGCAAGTTGCCACTTTGCAGATCCTTGCCAATGATGAAAGTCGGCAACAGGCCTACCCCTAGCCCACCGAGGACGGCTTGCGATAGCGCCTCGTCGTCATCGACATGCAACGGGCCATTGACCGGTACGGCAATCTCACCTTCCGGTCCGGTAAAGCGCCAGCGCCCTGGCTCTCCAGAGCGCGTGTAGTCCAGACAGTTGTGAGCAACCAGATCGGCGGGAGTCTGAGGAATACCCTTCCTACGAAAGTAATCCGGTGTCGCGCACAACTTCCGGCGGACCGGTGCCAGCGGACGTGCCACGAGATTCAACTGGGGGTCGCCGGTAACATGGATAGCTACGTCATATCCCTCCTCGGCCAGGTTCACCCAGCGGTCGGTGATGCTGAGGTCTATCTTGAGTCCCGGATGGAGCGGCAAAAATTTGGCGAGGGCGGGCGCGACATGCAGCGTGCCGAAAGCAACCGACGCGCTGACGCGAAGAACCCCCCTCGCTTCGCTGTTCAGGCTGCCGACCAGTTGTTCCGCTTCCGTTGCTTCCTCAAGGATACGGGAACAATGCTCTGCAATCGCGGCGCCGATTTCAGTCAGGCTGAGGTAGCGGGTTGTCCGGTTCAGCAGGTGAGCGCCAAGCGATTTTTCCAACTTGGCAACAGCCTTGCTGACCGCCGACCGCGAGCACCCCATCCGCCGCGCCGCTTCCGAAAAACTACCTGCCTCGACCACACGGGCGAAAACTGCCATCAGATTCAAATCAGCCATTGATGCTTTCGCTCCCTTGATAAACCCCAATCATTGTTGCCTGATCGGCTACATTGTGATGCCATTTTTCTGCCTAGTCTGATGGTGAGGCGAGTATTAACATTCCCTCACATGACACATCAAAATTTTGCTTTAGCCCAGAAAATACCCAGCAAATCCGACGGATTTGAAACTCCAATTGTCGGCACAGCAGACTATCTGCGCTTACGTCAATATGTAATGAGCGACAAATTGGCAGACGAGCTGGATCGAGCGATTGTAGTCGAAACAGAACAGGTCCCAGAGGACGTGGTTCGCATGCACGCCCGTTGCACTTATATCGACTGCCGTATCGGAACACAACGAGAGATCGAATTGGTTTATCCGGATGAATCAGACCCGGCGATGGGCAAAATCTCCGTGTTGACACCAGTGGGTAGTGCGTTGATCGGACTCCGGGTGGGGCAGGAAATTGCCTGGGAGTTTCCCGATGGTTCCATGCGCTACCTAAAGGTCGCAAGCGTTACCCAGAGTGCTGAATAGCCCTCCCAACCGCATAGTACTGTTTGATATGGCCAGGGCCAGCGGCAGACTATGTCAATGATGTTTTATAACAACGGAGAAGTCCAATGGAAGCATTTTTCACTACTATCGCAGAGACACAAAAGAACGCCTTGGAGGCGGCTGCATGTTTTAGCGATAACTGCTTGATCGCAGCCGAGCGGATTACCCAACTCAATATCGAGGTAGCCCGTATTGCATTTGAGCAATCCGCAGAGATGGCTCTTCATTGCTGGGAGTACAGTCTTTCAAAGGCAAGACCGTGATTGGCTGGGTGTCTCAAGCCGTTGGAGCAATATTTTCTCGCGTGTTGCATACTCACCAAAGCTTAGCTTGGTGAGTGTGCTGTTCGGGTCGCCGTACGAGATGTTCGATGACTCCACCTGGAAAGAAACGATTGCCGACCCACTACATCATTGGAGATACGTTCTAGGAGTTGGTTGTATTTGCTGCTGGCTGGACTGCTGGAAATTGGATGGCCTGTCGGGTTGAAATGGGCGCAAGAGCCTGCAACTCGTTGGCAGGGTATCGCGGTAGCACTGGTGTTTATGGCAGCCAGCGGATTTTTCCTCTGGCTAGCTCAACGTCACATCCCTATGGGGACGGCGTATGCTGTTTGGACCGGGATAGGCGCTGCCGGAACCTTTTTAGTGGGTGTGCTATTTTTTGGTGATCCGTCCTCAGTAATGAGATACATCGGAGTGCTGCTTATCGTAGCTGGCGTGGCAACATTGAAGCTTGCTCACTGACCTCCTGCGCTCGGATGCTCGTGACGGGTAATAGTGAGAGCAAGCAGAATTGTTAGGCTGGTATTCGACGTGATGCACACTTGAACGGCAGTTCACCGCCGCATTCCCGCCTGAATCTGTTCGGAGTGCCAACGTCAGCATTGGCCGAACAGTGGAAGGTCCAAAAAAAAGCCTGGCAAATGCCGGGCTTTGTTTATCTACTGTCCGACAGATTATATTGTTTCCGATCACAAACAGATCGTGCCGGTGTCGATTAACGATGGCGGTTTTCAATAAAAAGTCATTATCATCAATTGGTTACAATTGCCTATGCGAGACCTTCACCGATTAACGATGGTGGTTTTCGTCAAATTTGCATCAGGAGCGATCACGAAATAAGCGCAACAAGCCGATCGTGCCGGTGCAGATTAACGATGGCGGTTTTCAATAAATAGTCATTATCATCAATTGGTTACAATTAACTATACGAGACCTTCACCGATTAACGATGGCGGTTTTCGTCAAATTTGCATCAGGAGCGATCACGAAATAAGCGCAACAAGCCGATCGTGCCGGTGCAGATTAACGATGGCGGTTTTCAATAAATAGTCATTATCATCAATTGGTTACAATTAACTATACGAGACCTTCACCGATTAACGATGGCGGTTTTCGTCAAATTTGCATCAGGAGCGATCACGAAATAAGCGCAACAAGCCGATCGTGCCGGTGCAGATTAACGATGGCGGTTTTCAATAAATAGTCATTATCATCAATTGGTTACAATTAACTATACGAGACCTTCACCGATTAACGATGGCGGTTTTCGTCAAATTTGCATCAGGAGCGATCACGAAATAAGCGCAACAAGCCGATCGTGCCGGTGCAGATTAACGATGGCGGTTTTCAATAAATAGTCATTATTACCAATCGGTTATAGCTAATTCGAGCTTATCGTTCTCGGCATTTATATCCTTCAACCTCTTGGCATACGGTGAGTACAAACAGCATCGGCCCCATAGCTCACAGAATCTCCCTGTGCACTTAAACGGAAGGCAACTCATCCATCAAGCTGAAGAAGATGAGATCCTCTCTAGTTGACGGCCGACCGGGGATCGTACGAAACCTTAACAAAAGATGTAACCACTCTGATGCGTTGAATAAATTCGGCCTGTCCACCGTCGCCACCGGAATATGTTTGTTTCCCGTCACTTGGCTATGCCCAAGAACACCGCCAAACAACGCTCTTCCTCCAGTGCATCACACGAGATAACCAACCAATATCGCATCTTAGAAGCATGCACTTTTGCGGACATTTTTTGCCCAAAGCCCCGAAAAGGAAAAACAGCCTGTTACGGCCACTGGCGAGCGGCGTGAAGCACCCGCAAGATAGTGACCTCGGCCGACATCTCGCGATAGACCACAACATAGTTGGGCCGAATTACCATTTCTCGTGTGCCCTTCATTCGGCCTGGCTTGTAGAGCTTGGGATGACTGACCAGGACATTGGTTTTGGCCTCGATTTCCTCGTCCAGTTCCAGCGCCGCGCCGGGGTTGTCCAAGGCTATGTAATCCATGATTGCCGCCCGGTCCTCGTAGGCCATCGGTCGCCAGACCAGGCGAATCATTTATCGGCGGCCTGCTTGAGTGCTTTCCGGCGAACCGCAAAATCGGCCGATACTTGATGACCAGGGAGGCTGGGCCGCGGATCGTCAATGGCATCCTGCACCTGGGCACGAAACCACTTATCGTAAGCGGCTGCCTCGTGGGCGCGTTTCATGCGCTCGGAAGAATCTGCCCTAGCGCTCTTGGTCACGTCGCCTGCGCTGTAGTTGCTGGCATCGAGCAGGTCGACGCGAACAATGTGCAATTCGTTCTTGAGGTAGTTCATGCAGGTGTCCAGGCTGCTCCAGGTGCGCGGTTTGTCAGTACGCTGCACGCCGAGCGGCTTTTCGGTCATGCCGAGTTTGAGCATGACCGACCAGCCACCCGGCAAACCAATGATGGAAGCACCCATGATGGCGCTGGCTTCGACCAGGCGCCGGGCCATGGCGGTGTCAATCGTATGTGTGCTCATGAAAAACCTTGCGGTAGTGATGGACAAGCAATAGATAGTAGTGTGCGGATCATTTAATAAATCTGCAAGCGCAGATTTAAACCATCACGGGAAATCCCCCGGCTATGCCGGGGTGGCAAAGGGCACCTGATGTCAGATCATGTTCACATGCTGATTGCGATACCGCCGAAGTATGCGGTGTCACAGGTAGTGCCTCAGCTGCAAAGCGCTTCGCTTGTGCCAGCTGCCCAAATTTCATGATGGCTGGCGCAAGGTCATTCCAGACATTCAAGGCCGCCGGACTATACAACCGCCATTGTTCGGCAATCCAGACTCGCGTTCGCGGATGGAGTACGGCCACGATAGCGGCAACTATTACAGCCATCTTCAACCAAGGAGGAAGACGACTGATAACGGTTGCAATAGCAGATAAAAGCGCTTGAATTGCACCAATCGCAACCGTGCCCAGCATAACCCCTGAGATACGAATACCCACATCCATGACGGATGCCCGCGCGTATTCGCGCATGGTCATAATGAATTCGGGGTATCCGGAAAAAGTTGTTGGTTTTGATTTTTACGGCCATCGGCCAGCAACTTCATTCTCCGGAAATTCTTGTGGGTTTGGCGATGACTACCCTGTGTAGTGCATCTCTCCCTGCGTAGTTGAACGCCGGCATATCTCCCGGTATGATGACTTTGCTTTCAGGTGCATTGAGCACCTTGCAAGGTGAGCTGTCACCGGGCTATTGCGGCCATCACAGCCTGTCAAAATTGAGCACGACTTTTTGTAGGGTCGTGGTCTGCCAATACAAGTTGTAACGTCACTGTTTCGTCAGAAACGAAAGCTCAAGAGCTATACAGCTTGAGGGCGCAAATCTCAAAACCCTGCGGGTACGCTATGCCCGCATAGGGTATGGCTCCGCGTATTTTTAAGGAGTTATTCAAGTGTCACTTTCCTCTTTGGGCGGGACGCTAAAAGTCCGCATTGCTTACGTTCAAGCCAAGTTTACCAATCTCTTGATGCCGTCTGACGCTTCTTCTGAAGAAATGTATGACGTAATGAGGGATGCTGAAGAATGAGGGCTTTGCTATTACCGGAATGATGAGCACGAGCCGCCTGCGCTGTTCCGGGATGAGCCGGCTCTGTTGCAAGCCTGGCAGTACGGCTACAACTTTGCTGCTGAGTCTGCGGAAATGGCCAAATGCAGTTCTTGCAACGACGGCACGGGCAATCCCTGTCCGTGCCATGGCTGACCTTGCATCGCGTACAAAATTTGATACACTAATGTAAGGGAGGCATATGAGCGAGAAACCGATTGACTGGCGAGGGTCTTCGCTGCGAGACATCAAGGATGACGACATCTTCACACCTAATGCTCGCAAGGAGGCAGGACACCAGCTTAGTCAGGTTCAGGCAGGGCTTGAACCCGACGACTGGAAGCCGTTCGATGTGGTTGGTGCGGGAACGAAAGAAATCCGCATCAATCTCGACGACGGTTGGTTCCGCGTAATGTACGTCGCCAAGTTTCCGGAAGCGGTTTATGTGTTGCACTGCTTCAAGAAGAAGACGACTTCAACCAGCAAACATGACAAGGACATTACGGCCGCTCGCTACAAGGCTGTTATCCAGGAAAGGAGTAAGAAATGAGCATCGAGACCAAATCCATGCACATTACCCCTGTCGGCGGCAACGTGTTCGCAGACTTGGGGTTCGAACCGAAAGAAGCGGCAGCGCTGAAGGCTGAATCGCAACGAATCATCTCCGAAAAGCTGTCCATCAAAGATTCCTTGATGACCGAACTGGCGGGATGGATTGAAGCGAAGAAGCTCAAGCAAGCTGAAGCGGCGGAGATTCTTGGCGTGACACGTCCGCGTGTTTCCGACGTAATCAACAAGAAGGCCATTAAATTCACCATTGACGCATTGGTGGACATGCTGGCAAGGACAGGCAAGCACGTTCAGTTGTCTGTCCAGTAATTCTCACCAACCCCCGCGCAGTTCTGCTGCCGGGGGTTTTTTACATCTGAAATCCGCAAAATGACTGGCATCCTGAACCTCCCCGGCCTCCGAGAACTTGACCGGAAGGAGCTTGAGGACGAATACCACATCAAAGCCGAGCCAGCGGCCATATCCCGCCTCTGTCCGCATTGCGGCGAGCTCCACATGGCACTGGGAGAGGTGCTCATAGCGATCAATATAAACAGTAAAAGTGCGATCCACATAGCCAGAGTGTACGGAGAGCGAATGCGCAATTTTGTCGTTCAGTACTTCTGGGCAAGAGGATATTTCGTGTCGACGGTTGGGCGAGATGAAGGGGTGATTCGGAAGTGCATCCGAGATCAAGAGAAGGAGGACGAGCGGTTGGATCAGTTCAATCTCGTGTGACCGATGGGGCGCCAGAGGATGGCGCCAAGAATTCGGGGCCGCGTTAGAGTCCCCGCATAGCCGCTTTGAGCGGCTCACATAATTAAGGCCACCGGCTCTACCGGGGGATTGTTACTCTGGCGCTCGACTTCTAGACATAACGCCAGTTTATGGGCGGCGCCTGCCTATCCATTAGCTTCAGCTTATTTTTACCATTTCGGGGCATTGGGCAAAAGCAGCCTAAGACCCCCTAGTTAATTCGCCATGGATCAAAGTACATAATTTATATGCTTGATTATTGTTATTATCAGGCGTTTATATTTTTATGTTTTTCCTGTATTCTCATTACGTTGCAAGAACTTCTTAACATCGATTCAATGGCTTACTGATGACCGACCGGAAAATCAACGGCGCACACTTTGCCTTTTATCGTGGCTGGCTTGAAGGTTTGAACCTTGCTGACCTTGGCGAACGCTACCTGGTCACCGGGCGTGATCTTCCTCGCGCAAAGCAAACGTTGCGTTGGTTGCAGGACGAACTGTATTCGGCAGCTCGTAAATCAAAGCCACCACTGGCGCGACTGCTCAAGCTTTCTCCATCTCAAATCCAGCGCATCGAAACCCAGCCAACGGTCAGCCTTAATGATTTTCAGGCCGAGGTCGATCCGGACTTTTTCTACACAGAAGCTGAGCTGGTCGAGCTTTTCGAAGAGCGCTACGGTTCCGCAACAGACAAATCCATTTCCCGTAAAGCTCACCGCAACGAGCGATTGATCCGAAAACTGCGCGATACGGTGACTTGGCTGGAAGACTGGATTGCTGAAGATCCGAAGCAAGATGATCCTGTGGACGCCTGGTTGGAGAAAGCAATTGCAGAGCGTCTGATCGCCGCTGACTTAGGGGATTTGCGCAAATTGGCAGACAGCATGAAGAAGCGTGGGCAGCTTTGGTACCGGAAGGTGCCGAAAGTCGGACCTGTCGCAGCCCAGCGTATCCAGCGCTGGATGGCGGAGAACAAGCTCATGCTGTCGGAAAACCTTCCTGTTATTACCAAGCCAAATCCACGGTTGATGCCTCTCGAAGCAGACATTGTTCCCATGGAGCGGTTGATGCTCCCGAACGATCTGAGCGGGATTTCCGGATCAAACCGTTGTTATTCGAACAAAATGGAAGCCCGAGACGACTTTGACGCCATAAATACGTGGCTAAGGAGCATTGGCTCGAAGGAACACACAGTCCGCAGTTATCGAGGGCAGGCTGAACGCTTCCTGCTTTGGATGGTCTTCGAGCGTCAAAAAGCCCTCTCCTCCGCAACTATAGAAGATTGCATCAGCTATCGGGATTTCCTCGACTCTCTGGAGGAAGGGAAGCTCTGGTTCTGGAACCTGCCCCGAGAACGTTGGATCGGTGCCCGCTCCACGCCTCGATGGTGTGACGACTGGAAACCCTTTGCCGGACCGTTGTCACCTACCAGTCAGAAGCAGGCAATCTCAACTCTAACAACGATGTGCGAATGGCTCGTTCGTCAGAAATATTTGGATTCCAACCCGTGGGATGGCGTTTCCTGTAACTACTCACCTGAAGCGAAAATTCGCGCAGATCACAGCCTCACGATGGAGCAATGGCATACAGTCATTGCAGCCACAAATGAGATGGATCGCAGTGAAAAGTTTCACCGGCTCTACCTTGCATTGGTGTTTGCCTATGGCCTGGGTCTGCGTCTTTCTGAAATTACCGAAGCCCGCATAGCTTTGCATAAAGAATATCCAGGTAAGCCTAATCCCGGCATCAAACGTGCGCTTGATGGAAACGGCTGGGACATCGAGGTGCTTGGCAAGCGAAACAAGCTCCGGACTGTGCCGATTCCGAATGCAGTCATGGCAGCTATGTCCCATTACGGAGAGGTGATTGGCCTTGGTCGTGATGTTGCATCATGGCCTGAAGGACAACGGATTTTCCTGACCCTTGGCGATGGCTCATGGCGGGTCAAGAAAAAAGACTTCTACGAACGGCAGCCAATGTCCGAGTCCCAGATCTACCGGATGTTCAAAGCCCATTTCAAGATTGCTGCCTCAAAAATGGAAACAGCGATGGATGCCGGGCACTTGATCCAGGCTTCAACGCATTGGCTGCGCCACACGCACGCCACGCACGCATTGGAAGCCGGAGCAGAGATCCATGAGGTGCAGGAGAACCTCGGGCATAGCAGCGTCGCCGTTACCGCGATCTACACCCATGCAAGTAGAAAACGGCGGAAATCCGCCGTTGAGAAACTGATGGCCTTTGCCCAGCTGTCTTGAGAAAAACCGCTAATCAACATTAATTTGGCATGATGGACAAGATCCCGGACGAGACCTGAGTTGCCAAAGGTGTCGATCAGCCCGCGAGGCTTGTTTCGATTGGCTTTGCAAAAAAGCGTTGATTCAGCCAGATCGGCTGAAAAGCTAACCACATCTGGCTTCTTCGGACTTTTTCCAAACAACTCAACAACCATTACATTCAGACGCGCCTCTTCGGCATAAAGGCGATCGCTATCTCTCTTTGCCTCGGCTTCCTCACGGGCGATATCCCTAAGTTCATTGGCCTGAGTGGCACCAAGAGTCTTTGGGGTCACTTCAAGTGATCGCTTTTGCACCAACCGAGAAAACATCGAAGCCAATTCGGAAGCCAACGAGTTGGCGAGACACGCCCAGAACCTGCCCGATCTCACTATTCGTTTTGCAGAACTCGCGATCCTTTAGGAGCTTTGCATGCTTGTAGCGCTCGTAATCCGACAGCTCTTTGCGTACGAAGTTATCGGAGGTCAGCGCACATGCCGCCTGAGCATCGGTCATTTTGCGAACAACAACCGGCACACTGGAATGGCCGAGACGACGGCACGCCTCAAGGCGATGGTGGCCAGCAATAACTTCGTGGATGCTAGAGTCTAGCGCTCAAACAACGATTGGGCTGATAACGCCAGACTGGGCGACACTGGCCATCAACGTTTCGATGTAGTCGGTGTCAGCCACGGCTCGCACTTGGTACGGAGAAGGGCGAATGCAGGAAACTGCCATCTCGGTAACGGCTGTTTTGGCAGTGCTAGAGTCTAGCGCGGCCTTGGTCTTGGCGACAGTAGCATGAGTGCTAGAGTCTAGCGCCTCAGGAGTTGACGCTTCATTGCTAGAGTCTAGCGCGGCAGCAGCCGGTGCATCCGGCATCGCATCGACCATTCCGGTCAGCCTTGCCAACCTTGCTTCAACAAAAACGCCCCGTAGGGCGTTAGCTATTGAGTAATCAAGCTGTCCAGGTTGTCTTCAATCAGCTTCTTGAGCTTCTCGACATCCAGGCCTTCAGCCTGAATTTTTGCTTCGCGGTCAGTGTAGGTCAGCTTGATTGGCGAGCGCAAACCGGGCTTCTGGATTTTGATTTCTTGGCGGCGCTGCATACGAACCGACGCAGATCTAAACTTCGACTCGACCCATTGGCGAATCTGGTTCTGACGCAGCTTTTCCTCAGCCAGCAGAGCAATCGCCTCGGTGAAAACATCCGGTTCCTCACGGGCGATATCCCTAAGTTCATTGGCTTGAGTGGCACCAAGAATCTTGGGGTTCACTTCGAGGATCGCTTTTGCACCAGCCGGGAAATCATCGAAACCAAAGAGGAAGCCAACGAGTTGGCGAGACACGCCCAGAACCTGCCCGATCTCACTGTTCGTTTTGCAGAACTCGTGATCCTTTAGGAGCTTTGCATGCTTGTAGCGCTCGTAATCCGACAGTTCTTTGCGTACGAAGTTATCGGAGGTCAGCGCACATGCCGCCTGAGCATCGGTCATTTTGCGAACAACAACCGGCACACTGGAATGGCCGAGACGACGGCATGCCTCAAGGCGATGGTGGCCAGCAATAACTTCGTGGATGCTAGAGTCTAGCGCTCGAACAACGATTGGGCTGATAACGCCAGACTGGGCGACACTGGCCATCAACGTTTCGATGTAGTCGGTGTCAGCCACGGCTCGCACTTGGTACGGAGAAGGGCGAATGCAGGAAACTGCCATCTCGGTAACGGCTGTTTTGGCAGTGCTAGAGTCTAGCGCGGCCTTGGTCTTGGCGACAGTAGCATGAGTGCTAGAGTCTAGCGCCTCAGGAGTTGACGCTTCATTGCTAGAGTCTAGCGCGGCAGCAGCCGGTGCATCCGGCATCGCATCGACCACCTTCTGGTCAGCCTTGCCAACCTTGCCGCTACCAATCAAACCGCTGAGCTTAGCCATGGCAATCTCCCTTAGTTGCCGCGTGTAGATGGAATCGACTCGTCGAATCCGGCAAGCGTAATCTTGTATCGACCTAGAAGCGACTTGGCCAGATCAAGCATGGCCTTTGCACCAGGAGAGCTTTGGTCTTGCTCAACAACGGCTCCTTTGCATTCACCACCGGGCAGCGCTTGCTGACGATGAAAACCAGAGAATTGCTGGATCACGTTCTCATTGAGCTGGTGCGGATACTTAGCAACCAACACCTCCAGCGCTTCCTTCGATTGCTTGTAGATCGCAGAATAACCGTTAGCGACAATCTCAACGTCTGAAGCATGGTTCGGGTAAGCAGCATTGATCTCATCGACATTACCAAGAAGGATCGGCAAGGCCTTGAGATTTTCGCGATCGAGCCAACACACAGCGAGCTGCGTACGGGTAGCTACCATGATATTCATCGAGAGAAGCGACGTACCGGGAGCAGAGTCGACAACGATTACGTCGTATTGCTCAAAGAAGTCCTTATTGCTTACCAGAAGGCGATCGAACACAGTCTCACGTTGCATCTGGTTCATCAACCAGCCATCTGCGTTAGTCAGGGTGATATCAGCGGGAATGATGTCCAGCATACCTTCCGAAAAGACATTGCGAACTGCTGAGGCAACGTCAACATGGCCCTTGTTTCCAACAAACTGCTCCATCAGGTGCCCGATGTGCGTGATGTCCTCGGAGGAGGCGTCAATTCCCATCATGTTGGTCAGGGAGGCTTGAGGATCAGCGTCGATCATCAGGGTCTTGTAGCCCATGAACGAGAACGCAGTTCCTAGATTGGCAGCAACAGTTGTCTTACCTGTTCCGCCCTTGGCCATGCGGCAATTCACAACCGGTGGGGGCTTACGATTGACCGACGATTCTTCGTTTTCGTACTGGGCAAGCTTTAGCTTTCGTACATCCGCAGGACGATATACATGCCGAGCGCCATCGCCCGTCTCTTTTCCTGTCAGTTTTTTCAGTATGTGGAGAGAGATGGAAGGCCACACCAAAGCATCACAAACAAACTTTCCACGGAAAGTCGGGTCGCGGAGAGCGCTAACTGCTTGTGTTTCCGACATATTTTAACCCCATTGCGAATAACAATGGCTGTCATGCTATATGACATCCATCACGATAACAATAGGATATTGCGATTATTTAATATTGTTGTTGAAAAATCGAAACAACACGGTTTAAGCGCCCGATAGAGCAAAAGCCTCTACCAACCAGCCGTTGAATGTTGCCGAGACCAGTTGTGTCTTGAGTCCGGACTTCCGAAAAGACGTAAGCGCAGGGCCTTTTAGCGTCTCTATGAAGCGACTGAGTAGTTCCTGTTGTTCCTGTTCGGAAAGTGCCTCAAACCGGTCCCTAGCCTCGTTTGCAAGGCTTCTGCGAAGATTTTGTTCCTCTTCTGCTGCTGCATTTGTCTCGGCAACCTTCTTGGCCACCTTCTCTGCTTGCTTGGTGCTAGCCTCTTTCTGAGCCTTTCGACCGTCACCGTAGCGGTTTTTGAGGGCTGTCTTGAGGTACGCAGCCGGAGAATCGAGTTGAGGCAAGTTGGGCTTCGATACTCGCTCTTCGACAACTTCGAGGTTGGCCTTCAGCTCATCTTCGCCGTGCTTGGAAATGAGTTTTTCCGCCTCGGAGGTTGAGACGCCAAGGGCTGTAATGCGAGACAGCAGCGTGTTATCGATCGGCGGCGGATCGAGGTCAAAGCTGCCCTGCTTGGCCAGCTCAACGGTAAATTGCAGATCCTTGATCCAGCGCCCTTCCTTGAACTCAATCAGCTCGATGCGAAGATCGGTGACCGAATTGATTTCATCAACAGCCTTCTTGATAACGTCGCGCTTGAAATATTTGTATTCCGGGTGCGTTGCTCCATCCGCGGCCCCGGTGAGAATCCTCCACCACCACTGCCAGGTCTCGCGATTGGTAACTCCTGACGGGTTCGTGGAATAGCGCTTGGTGATCTCGTACAGAACCAGACCACCAATTGTCCGTAGGCTAGCGACGTAGTTGATCGGAAGCACCGTGTAGTTGCTTTTCGGATTGAGAAGCAACTCTTTGACGCCAACCGGAAGCGAAAAGCCGACGATTAGTTTTCCTCCTCGCTTTTTCTGACCGGTGGACAGCGCCTCGTTGGTTGAGTGGACCATGTTGTCGATCGTAAAGCTGGGGATCAGCACGTCGGACGTAATGCCGCCGTTTTCTGTCTGTCGAATAATCTTGACCGATTGCAGCTCATCGAGGCTTTCGCGCAACAACTCGTAGTCTCGCGAGTTAAATTTTGCGTCCTTGACGATCTTGGACACTTCAACCCAGTATTTACCTTCAGCGTCCTCTTCTCCGCGCATACGCTGTGCGTAGTACAGCAAGACGTTGATCATCTTCCGGCTCAGCAGCGACAAGTGCCCGGATTGGACTCGATAGCCAATCTCTGTATTGTGCTTTCTGACCTCGCGAGCGCGATCTGCGACAACTACTGCTGTCGCCTTTTCGGTACCGGAAGTGTTTGGGTTTTGAGCCATGATTTAGCATCATGCACTATAGGTGAGTTTGGTGCAATCACCTGAGATCAAGCGCATTTCACTTATAACTCACCTATCAATATTTCCTTTATCCCTCACCTTAAAGGTGCGCCAATATCATTTCCTTTTTGGCTCACCCAAGAATGTTTCCTGTACAGCTCACCTAGACACAGGAACCGCGCTCATTTCCTGGATCGCTCACTTTAAGTCGCTGATTTCCCGTGGGCCTCACCTAAATTTCCTTGATCGCTCACCCAGGAACATTCATTTTCCTGCCAAGCTCACCTTAAAGTCATTCATTTCCTGTAGCGCTCACCAAAACGCTCTGGAAGCCTTGTGCCACAAGGGTTTGAGCTAGCTTAATCTTGTTTACTTAAGCTTGTTAACTCAATAAAGCACTCAATAGGGGAGTGTTTTTTTGTTGTTTCCTTAAAAGCTCACCTCAAGCAGCTTGCAAAGCTACTAAGCGAACTCTCTTATTTCCCGTATCGCTCACCTATATCGCCATAATTATGTTCAGGTGAGCCTTTTCGTGAATTTGTATGTAAGTGCTTACTGTTTTATTAACAACCGTCAATATTGAAATCTACCACCAGCACTCTCTCCACCCACAGGGATAGGTGAGCATCTACGGGAAACAATATCGGTAGATGGCTTAGCAAAGAACGCACGTTTGACGGCTAAATCGCTCCTTAGTAGACATACACGAGTCCATCCAACCAAGTAGTACATGCCGTCCTCTACCTGGGCAACGAGCTGTTATTGAGCCTGATTAGCAGTTATTCGAATGGATTGTAGATGACATCGCCAACTCCAGTTGATGACGACATGGCTGTCTTGACACTCCTATCCTGGAAAGCATAATGGACGAAGGCATCACGGATTGCCTGCCGCCCGTAACGGCGAAACCTGATGGGTTCCGGAACGAAGATTTCCCTCTCTCCATGTTCATAACCTTGGCGTTATACGTGGCGTAGAAAGCGGGCTTACTACCTTGTCACCGCCATAGTTTATGGAATGGATCATGTCGATTGAACAAGCCAAAAAGCAGGCGAAAAACCTTCGCCGTCTTTTCCCTGCCTTCCTCGCAGAACACCCCGAAGGGGGCAAACTTGCCGATTTTCAGGAACTGATTGCCAGAACTCACGGGTATCCTAGCTTTCACGCAATGTCGGAAGCTCACAAGGGAACAGATCAGAAACGGCCAGACTCTCCCGGACTCGGAGCATTGTTTGTTGCCTACCAAGGCGTTGAGTCCTGGCCCATATACGACCTTAATGGCAACGCTAAGAGGCCCAAAAAGATGGCCTATGGCCAATTAGGCTTAAACGTTACCGGATATTCTGGGGAAAATATCCTAGACAAGGTGACGGACCAATTCGACGAGGCTTGCGATATGGAAGGCGGGCTCACGGGCGACTTTGACGACTACTCGCCGACGTCGCTCAACAAACTGCTTCGTCTCGCCGACAAACTTACCAAGCAGGAACCGGCGTTCCTCGACGGATTTGCCTTTCGGGTTGGAGCCTACGTCCATATCGGGCAGAACAAAAAGGCCATCAGTCTCGCGGAGCCGCTGGTTGCATCGATCTTCGAGATGATTGCCAAGTGCACCGACGAGCACAAGGCCAAGGAATTGCTGATGCCGTACGCGTGCCTATCCAACCGGCCATTTCACCGCCTGGCACACGGGCTGGTACTGGGTTATCTCGCTGAGCGCGATACAGACAAAGGGGTTTCGTTGGCCAAACGCATGTTTTCGCTCTGGCCAAACGACAACATCGGATTTCGCTTCATCATTGCAGATCCCTACGGCAACGATTGAATTTTCGGGGAGATCCAATGACGCATGTCCCGAAGTTCCGAAAATCATTCAAGATTGACCCTGAGGATAACTATAGGTCCCTTAAGTGCCGAGATCGTCAGGCTGCCCTTGGCCGAACTTGCCTGGTGGCATTTCCATTGTTGCTATGTCGAATTGGTCTGGAGCCAGATATTTACCGGTCAGCATTGATGAGAAGACATGGTTAACTCAGGTGATATTCTGCACAGGGCATTCCGTACCGCTCAGAAATCTAGAAGTTCTGCGCAATGTTCGGGAGGTTTCGTATCGGCCATGGCGATCGATATTGGCGCGGGCTACCAATTCCATCGGCTTGAGCAGGTTGACGTACAGCCCGTCGGCGATCCGGTCCATCCCGGCACCGACCAATTTCGAGACCGTCCTCAGGTTTCCTGACAAGGCCATGCTACTCGTCTTCCCCCACAAGGCGTACGCCTTCCATGCCGGCGTAGTGAGCAGGTGAATCCAGAACTCGCGCAGGATCTGCTTTCCGGTCCATTTCCAACTTTCGAAATGCATCGGCTTGGCCCCGGAAAAAACTGAATGTTATCCCGCTTCTCCGGTCGGTATTCGTAACGTTGGTCGGGTTCGACTCGTTCCGGTCGCCGTACGACATGTACGTCCGGCCGCAACTCATAAAGGCGATTTTCGGCATCGATGCCGATTACGCGGCTATTCAAAGGATCCGGGCTAACTAGCCCGGAATCCTTCAGCCTCGCTTGCCCGGATCCTCGGGGACGTCGAAAACGAGAACGGTGAGCGTGAGTTCCCGGTTCGTATCGCCAGGATGGTGGAAGACGTAGCGGTATCCGCTTTCGTGCTTCCATTCCGTCGTCCGTTTCCGGTTCGGGTGGGATTCCGTCCGTTCCCGGACGCCGGCGAGGACGGTCGAGGCCGCCGTTCCCCGGTTAAAAACCAGGATCGCTACCTTCGCGTCGCGCCAGGACGAGTACCCGAGCAGTTGGTCGATCGTCTCCTGGTAGTGTTTCGGGCCCTTCCAGAACTTGCATTCGGCGATGAAGACGTTACGACCGTTTTCCCGGAGGAGAATGTCCGTTTTTCCGCCGTAATTGAAAGTCTCGCCTGTCGCCCGCCCTTCGAAATGGCCGTTAAGCTGCACGAGGAAGTGGTCCCGGAGTGCTTCCTCGCCCATGTGGGAGAAGGACGAAGGGCTTCGCTCCATGACCTGGACCATGTTCTGGACCACTTCCAGCACGTGCTCGTAGTGTTCCGTTTCAAGGATCGGCTCCGGTTCGTACGGAAGGGACGCGGCAGCCGGAAGCTTCGGGACCGCCCTTTTGCGGACGTCTGGGACCGCGTACGTCGCGGGAGCGCCGTCACGTCTTTTTAAAGGGATGCCCAAGGCGGCGGCACGGCCCTGGTTCGCCAGTACGCGTTGTCTGCGGTCGGATACTGCTTGGGTAGCCGCGCCCGGTAAGGACGCGTTGAAACCCGCCAGGTCGTTTCGGATCCAGCCTAGGTGCTCGTCCACGGCGGCGAGCGTGCTGTCGATTTCGCCGCGCAGGTTCCGGTCTCCCGAGTCGTGGGGGATTTCGATCACGAGAAACAGCGATCCGCCGCGCACGGTGGCGCGGGGAGGGGAGAAGTTGAAAGTGCTCGCCCGGGCGTACATCAGTTCCGCGTCGCCGTCGATCGGCACTTCGACGTCGATCCGCTGGCCAGGAACTAGGCAAGGTCGGCTGCGGTCCGAAACGTGCCGGCGCTGGTCGTGTCGAACATCTATCCGTGTTTCCGTTTCCGCTGCCGACCAAGCGTCGCGAATGAGGCTTGGCGCGCGGAGGCGGTACTTTTCGGCAAGGTATTGGGCCAGGTCCGCCGGAGAAGTGTTGAGCAGGCGGTTCGGATCCATGGCGTTGACCTCAGCGCGCATGGCGGCCGTTTGACTGCCCATGATCGCGTGGAGATCGTGCGTGGAAAACAGGAGGCCTGAGCTTTTTTCGACGTATTTGATCATGGCTCGCCCTTGGGTTAATGCCGGCAATTACGCCGCGACGTCGGTGCCGGCGTCGAGGATGTCGAGGAAGGCTCCGTACGCGAAGACCCGGCCGCGCTGCTTGCCGGTCACCTCGTGGACGATTCCGAGCCCTTCGAGGCCCTCGAACGCCTTGTTGACCGTCGGGGCGCTCAGGCCCGTTTTCCGCTGCGCCTGCGCGGCGTTCAGGAACGGGTGGATCTGCAACAGTTCGTGGATGCGGAGCATCGAATTGGTCTGGTCGCCGGCGGCGGCGATCCGCTCGCGGTCGCTCCGGAAGAGGGAGACGATGCCCATGGCGCTTTCGTAGGCGTTGTTGGCGGTGTAGGCGACGCCCTCGAGGAAAAACTCCAGCCAGGTTTCCCAGTTTCCTTTCACGCGGACCTCCTGCAGGAGCCGGTAATAGTCCTCCCGCCGGGTTTTCAGGTAGAGGCTTAGGTAGAGCAGCGGTTCGCGCAGCACCCCTTTATCGACCAGGAAGAGCGCGATCAGCAGGCGTCCGAGGCGTCCGTTGCCGTCGAGGAAAGGATGGATCGTTTCGAACTGGACGTGGAGCAGGCCGGCTTTCACGAGCGGCGGGATGGGCCGCGAGTCGTCCTGCATGAAGCGCTCCAGGTCGCTCAGGCATGCATCCATTTCGTTGACCGGCGGCGGGACGAACTGGGCGTTGCCCGGACGGGTTCCGCCAAGCCAGTTCTGCGAGCGGCGGAATTCGCCAGGATCCTTGTTTTCACCGCGCCCCTTCTGGAGCAGGCGCGCGTGCATCTCCCGCAGCAGCCGCAGGCACAGCGGCAGGCCCTTGGGATCTTTCAGGCGTTCGAGGCCGTACATCATCGCGTCGACGTAGTTCGAAACTTCCGTGATGTCGTCGAGTGGCTTGCCTGCCAGCGCCTCGTTCTCGTAACGGAGCAGCTCGTCGAGCGTGGACTGCGTTCCCTCGATCTGGGAAGAAAGTACGGCTTCCTTTCGGACGTACATGTAGAGGAATAGGGCCTTGTCCGGTAGCAGCATGGCCACGCCGTCCAGCCGCCCGACGGCCCGGTCAGCCTCGCTCAGGCGGTTCAGCAGCTCGTCGGAGAGGACCAGGGGCGGCGACGGGGGAAGCGGCTGCGGCACGTAGGCGTTCATGGTTTCGTTGAAAGCGACGGTCATGACGAGGCGCCCGATCCGCGTGGCGTTCGGGTCTTGGGACTGGTCGGTCTGAGTGGTGGGCATGGGCGCTTAGTTAAGGCCGCTTAATTAATGGCGGAGACTAATTAAATTTATAAGGGTTTATTTTACTAAAGCAAGAAATTGTGCGGTGGAATTTGTAGGCCACGCGCGCTAAACCCGCCCGTTCGGTTTTTTGGCCGCCTCCGCGGTTTCGTTCGGGTTTGCCAGCGGGGCTGACATTGCTTAGTTGTGCGCCCAACACTGCGTTGCAGTCGACCGGCCAAAAGCTGCGCTTTTGCCCGTCGGCTGAACTTCAACGTTCCTGAACGTTCGGTTTTCAAGATGGCCTATGACGGCTTTGGGCTGAGAACGCATTCATCGAAAGAGAAAGCTGCCGTTCGCCCGGCTTTGGTACTGACCGGCAGGTATTCGGCCCACTGCGGACCGCCGCGTAGCAATCCCTGAACGGCCGGATTGGCCGAGATCCGGTCTCATGCGAGCAGCAACAGACAGCACCTCGGCCAAAGCGGCCGGTGGCGACCTCAATGGAAAATGGCCGGTGCTGAGTACAGACCGGCCATTGCCATTTTCAGACTGGGCATGACAGCTTCTTCATCTTGGTTACGTCGGGTCGATCTGAGTCATTCACGATCGACCTCGCCAATGACCGCTTCGATCGGCACAGGCCAGACTTCGTTTGAGAACGGCGTTCGATAACTCAGCAGCATGTATCCTCTAGTGCTGGATGCCCCAGGTGATGCTGAAGCAGTTTTTTCTCCCGGTTGGCGTCAACTACCGAATCCATTTCTATTGCTCCGAAAATGTCCAAGAAACCGAATCCATCCACCGCTGCAGCTCCTGCAACTGCGCCGGCGGAAGGCGAACGCCGAGCACTCCGTGGATATATCGGCCAGTATGAGCGGGCGGGTGCTGCCATCTACGCCGCGCTCGAGCGCGACGAGCTGCTTTGGGTCGGCGTGGCCGATCGCAACGCGGGCATCGCCGACGACTTAGTGCTCGGCTTCGATGGATTGGTGGTCGGCCACCAGTTCAAGACGTCCAAGTTCCCGAGCACCTTCACTGTTGAGACGCTGTTAACTGGCGCAAACGGCCTCATGAAGCCGCTGGTTCACGCTTGGCAGTGCCTGCGCAATGGCAACTCGGGAAGCGGTGTCGAGATCCGCCTTGTCGTCAACGACTTCCCTTCGATTACCGACAAGCCAGGCGGTGGTACGCCGGCCCACAGTGCGGCCTTTCTAGAAGAGCTCCGGCAGCATCCGAGTCGCCCGCTCAAAGATTGGTACACGTCCGAATGGAGTCGGCTAGTTGACCACCTGCGTCGTGAGGCTGGACTGAGCGATGGCGGCTTCGAACAGTTCTTGAACTGCCTTCGGGTGGTGTGCGGTGCCGCGGCCGACTTCATCCAGTCCCATAAGCTGAACGCAGAGCAGGCGCGACAGGCATCTGAGATTGCCAGCGTGCTGCCCAAGCTGGTCGCCGATGCACGCGACAAGGACAGGTGGACGCGTGACGAGTTGCTTCGTGAGCTTGGCTGGCGCGACCCGGCCAAGACGCTCCTCATCCACCGGTTCCCGGTCGGAGCCTACGTACAGCGCAACCGCGACACCGAGCTCAAGCTGCTGGCCGCGCTGCATGCCGCCGACCAGGGCTACGTCTCGCTCATAGGCCCACCTGGCTCCGGGAAATCTACCCTCTTGCAGGTCGCACTGGCCACTGAAGCAAATGTCCGGTGCGTCCGCTACCTAGCGTTCGTGCCGGGTGCCGCCCAAGGCGTGGGTCGCGGTGAGGCTGACAACTTCCTAACCGACATCGCTACACAGCTGCGTAACAGCGGCTTGATTGGGCTGCGGCTTCGCGATGACTCGCTGCACGAGAGGCGTGAACAGTTCGGCGTTCTGATGCGCCAGGCTGGTGAACGCTTCGACCGCGACTGTATCAGGACAATCATCGTCGTCGACGGGCTCGACCATGTGCCCCGCGAAGAGAGGCCGACCAACTCGCTGCTGGGCGAACTGCCTCTTCCCGCGGCCATCCCGAAAGGCGTTGTGTTCGTCCTCGGCACGCAGCGGTTAGATCTCGTCAATCTAAAACCCGCCGTCAAGGAACAGGCGGAGAAGAACGAGCGGCTGGTATTTATGGGGCCCCTCAGCCGCGAGGATGTCGCTCGGATGGCGGACGCGCTTGGTCTGCCTGACGAGATTCCGCGATTGGACCTGAGCAATCTCACGCATGGCCATCCGTTGGCGACCCGCTACTTGATTCAGGCGCTGCTGCACGCTGACGATGTCGGCCGCAAGCACCTTCTCAGTGGCGGGATGCCGTTCGACGGCGATATTGAGACTGTGTACGCCGCAGCCTGGCGCGAGATTGCGAGCGACAACGATGCAATGGACGTACTGGGCTTTATCGCCCGCGCCGAGGCCCCCCTGGACCTGCGGCTGCTGGCCACGGTGGTCAAGGAGTCTGCGATTGAGCGGGCCCTCGTCGTTGCACGGCACCTGCTTCGGAGTTCACCCCAGGGGTGGAGTGTCTTCCACAACAGCTTCAGGCTGTTCGTCATCGCTCAACCGCGGATCCGCCTCGGAAGCCTCGACGCTGAGTACTCCCCGCGGGTGTATCGCGACCTTGCCCAATTGGCGACGAATGCGCCACCCGAATCAGCGCAGCGCTGGCTTGAGCTGCGCTACCGCGCCCGTGCCGGCGACGTGGCCGATGTACTTGCACTAGCGGTGCCTGCTCGCTTCAGGCAGCAACTGGCTGACGGGCGTTCTATTGCCGAGATCCACGCCGATATCCAGCTAGCTCTGCTGGCAGTGCGTGGAACGCACGATGCGACCGTCTTCACACGCCTGCTGCTGTGTTGTGACGAAGTGGGCCGGCGCGAAACAGCCCTTGAGTACGCCAACCAGCTTCCGCTGGCGATGCTGGCAGTCGGGGACATTGATGCCGCCCTCTCCTTTGTGCAGTATTTCCCCAGCCAGGGCTACGAGGTTGTCGACGCTCTGTTGGCGCGAGGCGATTTCGAGCGCGCGAAGGAGCTGTTTGAAAGCCTTGAGCCGCTAGCGCAGCTCCATACGTCCAAGTTCCAGAACCACGGCCTCAATCACAACATCGAGGAATTTGAAAGGTGGGCAAGGCGCGCCGTTAACTTCCGAGACAGCGAGCAGATCCAGACAGCGATTGACCACCTCGCCGCGGAGGGGCTACACCAGCCCGAAAAGTTAGATCCAGAAACTGTCGCCTCGCTGCGCCAGCATTTGAGGAGAGAAGCCGCAGAGGCGATGCTCCTTCGGAAGGTTGATGCTGATCCACAAGAACTCTGCAGCGATCTCGGTGTAGCCGGTGAAGACAAGCCGTCTGTAATGGTTCACGCAGGGCTTGTGGCAAGTCGGCGTGGCGACGTCGCGCAAGCGCTTTCCCTGTTTGATGCCGCCGCCGTCCTTCCTGGCTTCGGAAACGTGCCCAATGGCTACCGTCGCCGTATGGCACTGATTGCATTCCAAGCTGGCCGTTGTGACCTTGCCGAGGCCCTGTTCGACAAGTTGGCCGCACCGATGATCTCAATGTGCGATGACGAGACGGACTTGGCTGGGCTGGGTGATCTGGTCGGCGCGGTGATGCATCACGCGAAACTTTGCACGTTGCTCAACAAGCCGATACCAAACGCGACACTGTCGAAGCACTCCTTCCTTCATCTGTTCCAGCACCACGCCTCGAAGATAGGTGTGCTTCTAGCTCGCGCCGCCATCGACAACGCGACCGTGCCAGCTGGCAGCATCCAGGAGGAAGCCCGCGTTGCGCTAAGATACGCCCTGCGTCTGACATCAGACGGCGGCAACGAGTCATATCGCATCCAGCAGGCCTTCAAAGCGGTCCCCGTGCTCGCGCAAGCGCTGCTGACGCTTGGCGCCAAGTGTGGCGAGGATGAATACCGCGCCGTACTTCGAGAAGTTGATGCAGCCATCGCCTCATCCACGCTGGGGGGTACTGCGTACCTGCGACGCAGATTGGCCGTCGATGCGTATCGGGTTGACGGTGACCGTGTGAGGGCCGTCGACCGGCTAAACGACCTCGCGACGGAGCTTCAAGAGAGCACGCCGAGCGAGCAGATCGACGGGTTGGCAGATTTGGCCATCGCGTTGGCTGCGGTCGGGGATGTGGAACGGGCAAAACAGTTGCTGGCGACAGTTCCCGAGCAATGCCTTGGCTACGCGCTGGCACCCAAAAAGGACCCACAGTACGCAATCTGGCGGGACATTCTGGTCCTTGCGAACACCGCTGACCCGGAGAACCGTGTCAAGCGGGTCTCAAACTTGATGCGCCAGGTCGGTGGCATGACCGAAACGGAAGGGGCGGCGGCCGCGCATCGCCTGACGATGTCGCTCATTGAGGAAGCGATGCAAGTCGGGCCTCGCTTCGGCTTCGAGGTTTCAGAGACACTGGCGGCTTGGCATCTGATTGGCTGGCCGAACCGCGTTGACCTACTTATGTCGGGGATGGTCCGGCGAAGCCCCGAATTTGTCTTGCCTTGCACGGCAGTCTGGTGTGGGCTATGCCTGCCGTTCTACATGGAGCCGCATTACCGAGATCCGTACCATGTCGGCGACTTCATCGACGTCGCAGCCGACGCTGCAGGCCCCGGCCAGATTGAGCCTCTCTCGCTAATGCTATTTGGAGCGATCGAGGTCGCCAGCAGAGCACACGAGAGGGTCGGACTGCTCAAACGCCTTCGCACCGCTGCTGGAAAACATGGGTTCTCATCCGCCGAGCTCGACGCCGCTGTCGCTCGGTGGGCATCAGAAGCGCCGGAACCGCGGCACTCATTCACGCCCAGCAAGTACGACTCAGAGGTTACTCTCGAGGAGCTTGAGCGCGCGTTTGAAGCGGATGGCGACGAACTAAACTACAACGCCCCGTACCGTTTCAGAGATCTGGCCGAGACAGCTCCGCTTTCTCTGGTGCAGAGGATGTTTGAGCGCTGGCAGGTCTTGCAGGAAAACGCGCGCTGCCGCTTCCTAATGGTGAAGCGGTTGGCTGCGGCGGGAGATGTCAAGTACGCCAAAAAGCTGATGCAAGGCTACGAGACAAGCAAGGACCCTTGGAGTTCCTGGAGCCAGTGGATGGGTGGCGGCAAGTTCCTCTACTTTGAGGCGAAGCAGCTTTTGGAGGGACCAGCCACGTCCCCCGCCGCCTTCGAGAACATCGTCGATTCAGTGACGGCGGGCCAGGAGAGCACTCAGTCGCTGCTGACAGACCTGGATTCGATATTGCCAGTAATCAGCGCGACACCGGACTGGCCGGCCATCTGGTCGTTGCTTGAGGAGCAGATGGCCGGCACTCGCGAGTTCCAACTGGGACGGCCCTTCCAGCCGAGTGAGCTTCCGCTCGGCGACACCGATCTTCTGGAGGACTTGCTGCACTTTGCCTATCGGCTGCCTGTTGCAGAAGTTCAGCGACACGCACGTAATTGCACGCTGCGATTGGCAAGGCAAGCCAGACACGGTCAAGCTTTGTTCAAGTCCCTTATGCGGCGACTTCTAACCGGTGAATCCGATGCCCCCTTGCAGGCGCTTGGAACGCTGCTGGCTGCTGACAGCGCGGACCTTGCACCCGAGCTAGGCACCGCCGTGGCTGCGTTGGTCAGCCATCGCGACATCGCGGTGGCAGAGTCAGCTGCGCTCTTGTCGCATCGGTGGGGGTGGGCTGTCTCCTTGGATGCGATGCCACTGCCGCTCTTCTATAGCCTCGAACTCGAGCCCCCTTCAGAGAGCGATCCTGCGTTCAGGGACGAGAGAACTGGTGCAATGCGCGTCGAGTCGACGCTTGGCTGGACCCAGATCTTGAGCTCGACGGCACGGCACATTGCGAAGGTGGCAGGCATTGACGAGATGACAGTCCGCCGCCGCGCGGCGATGTTCATCCAAGATTGGGGAGGACTTGAGGCGTTCGGGCCCTCTGGCGTCAATAGGCTTGAGGCTCAGCTTCGCGTCCTCGACATGCAGATCACTTACCAGAAGCCTCATGCCTACATTGCCATTGCCGCCCTTCGCCACGTAGCGGGCGAACTGCGGCTGGCCGGCAAGCTGACCGGCCGCGACAGGTCGACGCTGCTGGAGTGTTTGGGTTGCCCGCTTCCCCCTCGGCCGCTGAAGCTCCCGCGAGTGCGTCCCGAATGGATTCGAATGCCGCTGATTGACCGAAGTGCCGGTTGGTCCGAGCGAGAGCAGAAGTGGGTTGGTGAGGTCGACAGCGACGTTGCGCCTTTCCCTGAATCCCACTACGGCCAGGTCGTGGCCGAGGTGTCGCTCTTCAAGATTTTTAGGCCGCGCCTATCGGAGCACCGCCTCTACCGTTTTAGAGCACCCTCGGTACAGACTGACGGTGGAGACTTCGACGACTGCTATACCAAGCTTCCAATTGCTGTTTGGCTAGGTCAGTACCTCGCACTTGACGATGAATTGGCACCAACGCTGGTAAGGCGAGTTGTTTGCTCTGTGGACATGGGCTTCGACGCAGCAGCCTATACTTTCGTGTTGTGCCCGAACTGGGTGATGAGGCTTCGCTGGCACGCGCATGACAACGAACCGAGCGTCTTCCTCGACGCGAGCGGAGATGTAGTTGCGAAACTCCATTGGTGGCGTGACGCTGGACCGGTTGATATCGATGAGGAGTCTCTGTGGGGCGAGGGTTGCTACCTCGTTCTTACGCCGGTAGGCCTCAAACAGATCACCACTGCCCGTGGGAAGCTGGACCTGGACATCAACGTGTTCGCAAGCAGGCAGATCAAGCGGCCAAGCAGCTACGGACAATCTCTCTTGAAAACGGCGAAGAACGGCTACTCGCTCTAAGCCATGCACATTCAGCGGCGATGCTAGGCGAGAGAGCTCACGCTGGCTTGAGCCGGCCGTTCCGGAGGACTGCTTCCGGCCGGGGGGGCTAGCGTTCGTAGTGCCTCAACGACCGACCGCTCCCGACCCAATGCGGAAGTCGGCAGCTTGGGAAAGCGGACGTTCGCCGCGGAGCTAACCGGCCTGTGCGGTTTTCCGCTCAGGTCCGGTGGAGTGATGGGTTCAGCCTAAGCACGGGTAGACCTGCTAGTGATACTTAAGCATCTGTTCAATGGTTGCGCGATGGCATTTTCGAAACTTCTTTCCGCTGCCGCATGGGCATTTTGTTGTGTTGTCGCTTGTCATGAGTATTAGTTTCAGCGACAGTCGCTGCTTTTCTTTTGCTAGGCGTTCTAGTGCCACGGCGTCCTCTCCTTGGACCATCACTGGCCCAGAAGACACCGGATATTTGATTTTGATTGTGTGTTCAGCGGCGTCCACATCAATCAACCGAAGAACCTCTGGCCGCGTAGAGAGGGGAACTCGTTTCGCGGGCATTCTTGCCATTGGATCGTCGAAGTCGAAATAAATTCTCGGATCAGGCAAGAACAGAAGCCTGCTGTCACCATACTTGGATGGGGTTACACAGCGTAGGCGATCCTCGTTCTTAACAACAGCGTGACCAATGCAGTCGATGAGTACTCCATCCCACACGCACACTTCCCACCCGAGCACCAGTTCACCCGGGTTTTCGGCCAGGAATTGCCGGACGTTGAATGTGCATTTGTTAATTCTCGCGCCTTCGAAAGGGCGCCGTTCAACAAATATAGGGGTTCCCCCTGGAACTAGACGCGTGCATCCGGCTGAAATGGCCGGCGTCACCTGGTCGGGTGATCTTGTCGTGACAAGCGTTAGCGGCTGCATGGTCAATAGGCCCAACGTTGAAAATCACCGGACGAAGGCAAGCGCAGCTTGCCGGAGGTCCGGTGAATTGGAATGTTAGGCAGCCTTTGCTTTGGATGCACGCTGAATCTCGAGAGCACGTTGACGGCCAGAAGATGTAAGGGAACCCTCGGATGGATAAGCCAAGTCTCCATAAAGGCGTCACACCACCAAGCCGCTCATCGACAAGTTCCTCAAGCGAGAGCCCGCCGCGTAAATGGGGGTTCTAAGCCGGAGACCTTTGACAAGCCCTTGCAGGAAGTCATTCTTACGGACTCAAATCGCAAGACTCGCGCACCTGATCAAACCGGTTTGTCTCCATGGCCAGCAGTAGCTGGCCCAAGAAAAGGGAAAACATCATGTCCGTACTCAACAAGACGGCCATCCTTCCACCCTACAACCTGGCGACCAGCCGCTGTCGCGTTGGCAGCAGCACGTTGACCAGCAAGCCGAGCTGTGTACAACAGTGTATTCAAAGGAAGGTTGGTGAGCTTTTTCTTCACACAGACGAGACTACCTTTGCTCCTCTTTGTCGTCAAACTACGCCGTCCATGCCGGCGTGACGAGCAGGTGAATCCAGAACTCGCGCAGGATCTGCTTTCCGGTCCATTTCCAACTTTCGAAACGCATCGATCGGTTTGCCCCCGGAAAAAACTGAATGTTAGACGCCGTACAAGTTCCGGCAGGCGAGGTGGTAATCGGCGTATCCGGGCAAAGTCTGGATTTTCCTTCGGATTTTCCTGCGCCTTTGGGCGAGGGAAAGATTCGGATCCAAAAGGGCAGCCAACGCGGGATCTCCGGATTTCGCTGCGCGCCACTCGCCGATGAGGACCTTCGTCTTGTCGACCACGTCAGCGTGTGCCGCGTCCGATGGGTCGAACTTCGGGGTCACGCCGAACGGCAGCGTATGGACGTGCCGGGCGCCGAACTGGCCCCGGGGTTGGAATTCCTTGATTACGTCGTTGAGCGCTTCGCTGTTGAGCAGTCCGGTAAGGTAGATCGCTTCGTCTTCGGTTTCGACTCCGGCACAGTAGAGCGTCTGGTCGATGATGAGCTTGCCGTTGGCGTTGACCGACGCCGCCGGAACGTAACCGGAACACGGATTATCTCCGCCTGCACCGGTGAATACCAGCCAGCCCGAAGAGGGGACCGACTGGTTCGCGAGCTTCCGTCTGGCCGTGTCGATTTTCGCGAAGAACTCCGCGGGACCGGTGCCGGCGCCCGCAGCTGCGAAAATCCGGTCGAAGGCCTGCTTCGCTGTCGGTTGGGTCGCCAGCCTCGTGGAGGTCACCGGCGTCCAGGCGCCGGAAGGGTTCCGTTCGATCGGAAGGAAGCCCTTGGCCGGAGAAACGACGTCGAATGCCGTAAGGTGGTTCGACATGAGCACGTCGAACACGTAGTGGTCGGGAACGACGCAGGACGGCAACGCGAAATCCTTGCTCTTATGGGCGCCCGTTACGAGGTATTTCAATTTGCTCGCCTGGCGGTCGATCGGCCCGAGCGAAAACTTGCCTCCGGCGAGAGGGGCGGTTTCGTGGAAAACGAGCGTCCTCGGCATCACGTCGGCACCTTGGCGGAAATCCGCCGGCTGGAAGAATCCGCGACCTCCGGTACCAACGGTCGGCTTGTCGCTCCACGCGATACGGCTGCCCTGGACGATTTCCCTGAACGAAGAACCGGAGTTGCCGCCCGGGAAAACCGTTTTCCCCCGAATCGGCGCAACCGCGAACGATGCCCGGCGTTCCTTTTTGGCGAACAGCACTATCGCTTCGTTCTTGAAAGTCCCTTTTTCAACCCGCCAAAGCTCTTCCACGGCGAGCAGCACGGGCCGGCCGCCGTTCATGAACGCGCCTGTCCGGAACGGGTTGTGGTGGTGTCCGCTCAGAACCGTTTCGGGCAGGACGCACCCGATCGCACCGGACGGGCGGAGATAGCGTTCCGCTGCGTGGAGCAGGAATATCGTCGCGAGTTCGATGTGGAGGTGCGAAGGCCCCGGCGGCTTGATCCCGTAAGCTTCGGCCCGTTTCCGGAGGACCGCCTTATAGGGGTTGTCCGCGATCTTGCTTAGCGCGAGCCAGGGCGGATTGGAAACGACCCCGTTGAAAAGACCGGTAACGAGCCCCGGCCTGTAGCTGTTCCGGAGAACGAAGGCCCAGATTCCGTTCCGTCCGTCGCGTTGCAGGGTGTCCAAAGCGTCGACCAGTTCGCTACAGAACGCGAGTGCCGATGCTTTCCCGTCGGCAGTCAGCGACAAACCGGCGTTCTGTTCGGACTCGTCGAGAAGGGCGGCGAGATCTTCCTCGGAATACGACGGGGAGGGTTCCGCGGCGCTGGCCATGGCCACAGAATACCCTCCGTTGAGAAGCGCGTCGAAAAGGGCGCGGTGCTCGGGGGAGACGAGGAACGATGGAAGGACGACGGTGCGGTCGTCGAGAACGAGCTCGTATCGGTCGGAACCGGTTTCCTCGTCCACCTTTTTCGATAGTGGGGTGGCGGCGAAGAGGGAATCCGCGTGGTAAATGGGAATCGAAACTTGGAAGGAGCCGAAAGGCTCCAGGCTGTCTCGGGCCGCAACGACCCAGCCGACTTTCGCGAGCATCACCGCCAGCGGGTCTATGTCGAATCCCGTAATCGAATGCGCGAGACGGGTTACGTAGGCGGCGTCCTTCGGAGCCCCGGAAGCCGAGAGCCGACGCTCGGCGAGCTTGACGGCTTCGACGATCATCGCGCCAGATCCGCAGCACATGTCGACAAGCCGGGGATCTTCGTTTTCAGGAAGGGATTCGAACGTACGGCCGACGACTTCGGCAGCCAGCCATGCGGGCGTCCATTCCTGTCCCAACAGCAGCCGCTGCGAGCGTTTTGCAAGTTGAGCCATCGTGCCGCCGAAAAGATCCTCGGAGGGAGGGGAGTTAAAATCGTAGGCTCGCAAGTCGTCCTGGATGTCTATCGCTACGGGTACCAGGGCGGAAACGTGGGGTTCTTCGTTCAGCCAACCGAAATAGTCATATTCGACCAGGTTGGCGAGGCCTTTGATCTTGAAATGGGCACCATCCAGTATCGTCCGGATTTCCGAGTCGTCGCTCACGAGGGCGCGTTTTTCGATAACGTTCGCGCAGAGAAGCTTGGCCAAGGTAAGGAGATAGAGCTCCCTGACATAGACTTCGCGGTCGAAGCCTCCGGCGGCGCCGTTGTCGCCCAAATAGGCTACGAAGTCCTTCCAAAGCTTTTCGATGAGGCCGGCGTACTTCCGATTGGATGCGAATGCGCCGTCGACGAGGGAGCGTATCGGGTCGATGTGTCGATCGCAGAACGCGCTTTCGAAGCCGAGATCTCGCGCCAGGGTTTCGGCACCGAGCGGCCTTGCCCCTTCGCGGCCAAGGTAACGGAGCAAGAATTCAACCAACGAAACTGCGGTGCGATCGTCAGGGACCGTGACGTTGAGGGACCCGATTTCCTCAAGTTCCAAATGTTCGCGTCCGTAGACGGTCTTCGCTGCCGGATCCGTTTCCGCTATCGAAGTTATCCTGTAAGCCCGCCAACGCACCGTATCGGAGAGGACGCCTATCACTAAGTCCGGTGGGGAACCCCGGTTCAGGAGGCCGGCACAGTAGTCCTTGACTTGGTCGAGGCCGTGGTCGAACAGGGTGTTTCGCGACAGGTCCTTCTCGTATTCGATAGCTGTAAGCCCGACCAGCGCGTCGACGAACCCGCTGGACGTTTTTCCGTCCTTGGAGAAACGGACGTGCTGTTCGGCTCCCCGTCCGTGGTACTCGACCCACCACGGCAATTTGGGAAACATCCGCTGCAGGTGGGCTTCGAAACGCTGTTGAATCACGCGCTCGGATTCCCCGTCAGAGATGAGCGCGAGGGCGTCCGCCATGCAGGCTTTGACGGCGGCGATATCGTAATTGTTTTTCATTCGGTCAGCTTTTATTGATGTTTCGCGCTCTTCCGGCCGATCCGTTCGCGCCGTAGGCGTGAATTCTCCATGATTTGCTCCAGTTCGGCATATTCCTTTTTCATGGCCAGCCGGCCGAGAAGGGATGAGACGACGAGCTCGTCTATGTTCCGGAGGACGTCTTCCCCGCCGGCCAAGGCCGCCCCTAGAACGGAAAGCCGATTCCAACCCGCGACGTCCAATTCGGGAATTGGAAGGCGGCGAATATGGGCCGCCTCTATTTTCAACGCTCCTCCGCCCATCACCGAGGCGGACTCCTCCAGGGCGGACCGACACCAGGACGAATTGAGCAGCGCCAACAGGGACCAGGCGTTGGCCAGAGAGCCTTGCGGACAGGTTAGAGTGGAGAAGTTCGCGTCTACGACCGGCCGGCCGGGACCGTTCAGGTACGTTTTCGGCGAACTGCCGTTCACTCGCGGAATAAGCAGATCCGGCCTGTGCCGGTTTGCGAAGTCGGGCAGCATGTACCAGAAACGGGGCGGCGTTTCCGTCGCCGGGGAACCTTTCCTGACGTTCGGAGAAACTGCGGATAGCTCGGGAATTTTTTTACCGTCGAAATCCAAGGCGGCGGCCGTTCGGATGTGGCAGGCCAATGCCGGGGGCATTTCCCGGTACGGAGAATTTCCGCGATCTTCCGGGAGCGCGTACGATTGCAACGCCAACACCGCGCCGCGGAGGGCATCGGAATCCACCTGGTAGCCATCGGGCAATTCGGCCTGTTTCCTCAAAGCCGGAACCAGCGCGTCAGATGGGACTTCGAAAACCGCCCCGCCGAACTGGGCGCCAGAGCGGACCCAGGCGAATCCGCGCCGTGCGGTTCGGTTTTCCACATCGACGTAGAAAAATCCGTTCGCTCCCGTTCGGAGACCTTGGCCGACTTTGACTCCCTGGTCCTCGAGCGTCGTCAGCATTCCCGTCGCCTGGGTTCCGGCCATCCAAACCTCAAGCGCGTGGGGCAGACTATGGCCGGAAACGGTATTCGGGCCGAGAGTGGGTTCCGCTATCGCAAGCCATTTCTGTCTGGTGCATCGGGATAGGGCGTTGTCCGCCAATCGCGAGACGGGCACGCGCTCGGCTTCGATGTGGGCGGTATGGAGGCTCCTTTTCGAAAGTGACAAATCGCGAAGCAATTCGGCGAATTGCCATTCGGGGTCGCCAACGGAACCCTTATGTAATCGCTCGACGAGGCTTTCGGATCCCGCCGCCCCTGACGAGAGACGCACTCTCAAGAAAGTTTCCGCCACGTCCCGATCGAACGCGCCGTCCCTGCGAGGAACGCGTTCGGCGACGAGCAGCGATGTTTTTACCTGCGCGTCCGAAAACCATGCCGCGTCGGCGTCTTCCACGACGTACTTTATGCGAAACCACCTGAGCAGCAGGTATTGGACGATCGCAGAATATTCCCGGCTCAACCAGGACTCGGGCAAGACGACTGCGATTTTGCCACCCGGTGCGCATAGGGCCGCGCACAGTATCCATGCCGGAACGGCGAGGTCTGCCAGTCCGGAATATCCGTTTACCAGATCGGAAAACAGGCGACGGTCTTCGGGATCTAGGCTCGAAGCGGTCTTGACGAATTCGATCAGCCCGGACCGTATCCCCCTGGACGAGGGGAGGGGAAAGTCATTCCCCGCCGCCTTGGCGAGTGATTGGTAGCGAACGTACGGCGGATTCGTAATGACGAGGTCCCATTCGGAGGCCTTCAGGCGGGCCAGGGTTTTCGGATCGAACGCGTTGCCCTGAACGGTTTGGGACCAAGGCGCGCGGGCGGCACATGTTTCCGCCGCGATTGGGTCGATTTCCACCGCGGCGAATTCCGCGGTAGTGGCGCCGTACTCCCGGCAAGCGACGAGCATGTCGCCGCTGCCTGCCATAGGGTCGATGATCGATCGGGCGGAGTCGGCATTCGAAATCGCCGCCAGCAAACGGGCGAGCGGCATGCCGGTAAAATACTGGCCGAGGCGCTTGCGCCTCGCTGTTTCGTCAGTGAACCCTTCGCTGAGTGCTAAGTTTCTCTTGGCGTTCATGGGCCTAATTCCTTAGTGCCGAGTCCGCCCGATCATAGAATTCCTTCGCGCCCATCTCGACTTCCATCCCAAGTTCGAGACAGCGCGACACGAAGCGTGAATAGAGCCTCTGCCTATCGCGTTCCGTTTCGCTTCCGGATTCCGAAGTCCGGAAAATTTCCTCGATCACGTCGTCGGTGGATTTCGCCGGCCCGGACGCGCGATCCGCGCATTTGCTCAGAAGGATGAGCGGATCCCCTTTTACCGATACGGATGAAACCACCTGCTTGAAACTGGCCTGCAGCTTGTCTAGGACGCTCGTCGCGCGGACGCCGAAACCGGCCGTGCCATAGGCGGTCGAGAGTGCCCGCCATACCGACGAGCTCGCGGAGTGGAAAACGACCGTGGCGACGGCCTCGGGTTTCAATACGCGGTAAATCTCTCCGAAGACCTTGGACATCATCGACGAATAGTCCGACACGCTCTTCCCTTGGGCGCCGCTGACGATGATTTCCTCGTTCCGGTCTGTGGTTCGGCCGAGCCAAATCTCGTTGATCTGGTTTATCTCCGCGTAGGGGATGTAGTCGCCAAATGGGGGATCGGTGAAGACGTAATCAACGCTCCCGTCCGGCAGGGCCAGGGAAGCGCTGCTGGCGTTGGTGACGCGGACTTTACTGCCGCTGCCGGAAACGGTCTGGAACGCTTTTTTCAGGGCCGAAGCTTTTCTCCTGAGGCCCTCGAACACGTTCTTTTCCACGGGAAGCCCGCTGACGTAGAGGACTCCGCTTTGCGCTCCCGTTAGTACGAGGTCGGTCTGTCCGGCCTTGACCACAACCCTCGTCATGAGCGTCGAGTGCGAAGAGTTGTAACTGAGGACGACGAGCTTCAGGGCGTCGCGTACGCTTTCTGGAAACGTCCCGACCAGTTCCCACAAGATCGATACCGCACGGAAGTTCCGGGCTGTATAGAAATGGTGCAGATGGGTGATTCCCGTGTGGTATCCCGCGCGGTACAGGTCTCCGCGGAAAATCTCCGCGAGCGGTGCCGACGAGGGTAGCGATGAGGTTTCCGAGACGAGAAAAATCTCGTCGTCCGCCGGAGTCGGGTCCCTGTTCCAATTCCTCGCCGAAGAACGTCCGTAAACTTGGGCTGGTACGCGTTTTTTCCTCTCGATTTCGCGCCCGAGCAGCGGGTCGAACCACTTTTCTACGGCTCTGGTGCACGAGTCGATCTGCTTCGAGACACCGCAACCGCTGCATTCAAAGGAGCTGTCCAGTCGCAACGGGGAACGTCGTATTGCGGCCTTCCAATATGAGGTTTCCTGCCCGCAGTTCGGACAAACGAGGACGTCGGACCAGATGACGTGCCGAATTTTGCCTGGGATTCCTTCAGGATCGAGAGCTTCGTACCCCGCCCCGAAGGCTTCTTCGGCTGCGGCTATGAGTTTCTTTGCGGCTTTGTCGAAATCTTCGGGATCGGGCGGGGCGCATAAGGTCGACGCGACGAAAGAACCGAGCGTGCTCAGCTCGTAAATTTCCGCATTCCGAGGACCCCAGGTTGGCGCAACGCCGAGCTCGGCGGCCATGCGTAGCATTTCGTCCGTAGGTTTGTCGCAAAGCAGGGCTGCGAGTCCGGTGGTTCCGCTCCCGCCGAAAACGTCAAGTACCACCGCGCCCGGGCGGGTATGGGTCGCGATGAAGACGGCAATCGCTTCCGGTGAGATTTTCGTAGGGTACGAGAAGGCGTTGTATAGCGGGCCGGACCGCGACGACGGTAGCGGCTTTGCGTAGAGCGCCTCAAGCGAGTCGAGCGCGTTGTCGCGAGGGGGGGGGGTGCTTATCGCCATCGGCGGGTCGGTCTTTCATGTAAATCGTATTGCCGAGTATCGGTTTTTTGTGCGGATTCGCAAGTCGCGATCACATTTCGATGGCAAACGGAGGATGGTAAGCGAAGTGCCTCCGCACCGCCAATCAATCGGAACCGGAAATGGAGTGTCATCCCGCTCTCACCGGAGGCAGCTCCGACCATTCCGTGGTGTACCGGGGTGACAGATTGCCCCTTTTCATCCGCCAGGCCTTGTTGACGCCTTCGGCCGCCACGCGCATGGTTCCCCGGCCCCACCGGCAGTTGATCGCGTCCATCACGGCCATTAGGCGTCCCGAACGGCCGTGACTTTCCGGGGTGAAGAGTGACGCCTGCGCCATCGACCGGGGCCGGATATCCGAAAGCATGCAGCCGGCCTTCTGGTACGCGAAACCGGGTCGGTAGATTCGCGTCAGGATCCGAATCGCCCAGCGTACGCGACGGGGGGGCATCGATCCGATCATCGTCCAGCGACTCATGCACCATTGCTCGCCAGATAGTCAGATTGTATATACCCAAGCCGAATTTAATGAGGCGCAGGACACGCTGCGCAAGGGCGTAGAGACCTTGCGTCAAAATAACCTGATGGTTCCATCGCAGCAATTAGCGCTGACAAGCGAACTTGATAACTGAGGGACAAAGTTGAAAAGCAAGCTAACGCAGGCGCAAAAGGACGAAATTCAGAGACGAGCGGCGGATGGTGAGATACGTACTGTTATCGCAAAAACGATGGGTATTGCCGTCCACCTTGTCTATGACCGCGCGCCGAAAGTGCCGCCACGTGTTACGCGTGAGCAGAAAATGGAGATCGTAAGACGCGTCGAAAGTGGCGAGACAAAGAACGCTCTCGCGAAGGAGTTCGGCCTATCCAAAGTAACCGTTCAGGATTACACCAAGCACGTCATTCGAAAACTGCCCGAAGTGCCACAAGAGGTCAGAAAGGAAATCATACGCCGCGCAATTGAGGGTGAATCAGCAAAAACGATCGCTCGCGAATTAGGCTACAGCGTCGGAACAGTTGACTATCACATCAAAAATGTCGCCAGCGACTACCAACTTTCTGATGAGCAAACGGCAGCAATATGGCATGCGCGCCAGACTGGTAAGAAATACGGGCAGATTGCCGAGCAACTGAAACTTCCACGACGGGTTATCTATGCGGCATTAGGGATATACAGAAAGAAGAGCACTGATGACGCCCTTCGCGCTCAGGCGATACGCGCTATGGAAATCGTCGCGACAAGGAAGAGAAGCTGCGCAAGATCCATGAGCTGTGCTCATTGGAATACAGCCGGCACAGCCAGGGCGCCCGCGACCTGAGCATAGCCAACATGGCCCGCGTTGCTGAGAGCCATGGACTCTTCAAGGCGCGCACGATCTACAACAAGCAGTCGGAAGACTACGCAGCACTGATCAAGGCGTGGGAAGCCTACAACGGTCCCAAGCCGTCGAAAGCGGTCAAGGCCCAGCTTGCACCAGCTGACAAGCATGCCTTCCTCAAGAAGATTGAAGACCCGGCCGTCCGTAGCCTTTGTCAGATGGCGATCATTGAGCGCGACAAGATTCGCGCCGAACTCAACATGCTCAAGAGCGTGACAGTCGTTCCCATCGACATGAGGCCGTTGGGGGCTGAGATTGCTAAGGGATCAACGAATGTAGCGATAATCGAACCGGCAGCGCAACTCACCGATTCCGAACGCAATGCTCTCGCTGCCGCCATCGATCCCAAGTCCCTGGCTCAGCAAAAGCTGCGTATCGGCGATACCGGGGAGATCGTAGATGAACGCGGGCGCTTCGTCTTCAATCCGGGCTTCGCCACCGCCATCGCCAAAATCCTCGGCAGGAGTGACAGAACGCCAATGCTGGAAGTGAAGGGAAAGCGGGTATGAGCCAATCCAACCAATCCGGCCAGCAACTCGCACGTGACAACCTCGCCAAGTTCCAATCGTGGATCGCTGAGCGCGAGGTCACCAACGACTGGCACGACTACCTGCGAGGCGACAAGCTCAACCGCAGCGAGATTGCCGCCGAATGCGACTTCTCCCTGTCGGTCATGCGTCAGAACCCGGCCGTCAAGGAGGCTCTGGAGGCCCTGGAGAGTCGATTGACAACCCTTGGCCTCACCCAACCCCTAAGAACCGCTCCTGACGCTTCCAATGAGGCCGCAGCCGCCTCCGAGA
This sequence comes from Quatrionicoccus australiensis, assembly GCF_020510425.1. NCBI lineage: Bacteria > Pseudomonadati > Pseudomonadota > Betaproteobacteria > Rhodocyclales > Azonexaceae > Quatrionicoccus > Quatrionicoccus australiensis. The sequence continues at coordinate 65,573 of NZ_JAHBAH010000002.1, read as the reverse complement.
AAGTCATCGACAAGCGGATCATGGCCGCCAAGGGTCGCGCGGAAGCGCGGGTCAAGGCGCTGGAAGAACAGAACGCCAGCCTCAAGGCCGAAGTCGCCAGCTTGCGTGAGCGGTTGCGCCGCTTCGAGCATCTGGATGCTCACCTTTCTCGTACCGGAAGGCTGCTGCCCGCATGAACGCCCGGCTCACCCCGCCGATGGTGAATGTCAGCCTGCGCATCACGTCGATCCGCAGTCGCGGCAAGGCCGGTGGTGCCGTGTTCGCCGGCGTGACCGATGGCGCAGAGCACTACGCCGTCGTCTCCGACTACCGCCTCCTTCCGGATGCTAGCCTGATAGAGAAGGGTCAGGTTTGGCTCATCGAGGGGCCGGTGACGATGCGCAGCGCGACCGTCGGCAGTACCGCCATCCTCCGGCATGAGCAGGTCATCAACGCCACCGCCGCCGAGATGCTGCGACCCACCGGGCGCAACATGATCGATTGGATCGCCAACTGCCCCGACTGTGCCGGGATCGGGCAGGTCAAGGCCAGACGGCTGTATGACCGCTTCGGTCCCGATCTGGCTGACCTCATTGAAGACCGCGACCTGGAGGCCCTGACCCAGATCATCAGCGCGGAAGCCGCTGAGCTGCTATGCAACGCCTTCGACAAGTTCAAGGTTGCCAATGCCCTGCTCTGGCTGGATCGCGCGGGCATGAGCCGCAAGATGGGCCAGAGCGTCGTCAGCTACTGGAAGGGCGAGGCGCAGGAGAAGATCGAGGCCAACCCCTATGCCCTGATCTCCTTCGAGGCCGACTGGAAGAAAGTCGATACCTTTGTCCGCACCCGCCTCGGCATCGCCGAAGACGATCCCCGCCGCCTCGCCGGAGCGGTCGAGGACGTGCTGTACGGCAGCATGAGGCACGGCCACACCTGCCTCCCCGAGAGCGAGGCCCGCACACGCCTGTCCCGGCTTCTGGACAGCGCTGAGCTGGCCGAGCGGGCGCTGAATCCTTTGCCACAAAATGATCCCCAATCGGAGGATGTATCTGGCATTCCATTTCACCGCATTGACGGCCTCCTGCAAGCCCATGGCGCATGGTTGATCGAAAGCTACGTTGCCCGTCGCCTGCACGAAATGGTCGCGGGCGAGGATGAATCAGGACAGTCCGGCCTCTTCGCGCAGATCGCCCCCCACCCCAGGGGCATTGAACAAGTCATTGACGACTATGAGGCCACGCACGGAATCACCCTGTCCGAGGAACAGCGCCTCGCTGTGCGTACCTCGGCCGCCAATCATCTGAGCCTGATCTTGGGTGGAGCCGGCACCGGCAAGACCACCGTGCTCAAGGCGCTGTATGAAGCACTGGGGGATCAGCGTGAGAATATGCCGATCTATCAGCTTGCCTTGGCCGGCCGTGCCGCCCAGCGCATGGCGGAGGCCACCCAACGCGAGGCCATGACCATCGCCGGCTTTCTTGCCGGGATCGAGCCGGGTTCCATCGAAATCGGTAGCGCAGTCGTCGTCGATGAAGTCTCGATGGTCGATGTGATCCTGATGTATCGGTTGTTGCGCCATATCCCCTCGGGTGTGCGCCTGATTCTCGTCGGCGACCCCAGCCAGCTTCCGCCCATCGGCCCCGGACTCGTCCTGCATGCCTTGGCGGAGCTGCCGAGCATCCCGCAAACCGAACTGAAGGTGGTCAAGCGCCAGAGCAGCGCCAGTGGCATCCCGCAAGTTGCCGCCGCGATCCGCGCCCATCAGGTGCCGGCCTGGGTGGAGTACCAGGGCAAGGGATCAGGGGTGTCCTTCGTGCCCTGCGATGACGCGCGACTTGAGGATACGGTACAGGCCATTTACGAAGACTTGGGCGGCAATGGCACTGACTACGCCGTGCAAATCCTCTCCATCACCAACGCCAACCTGGGCGGGGTGAAGAACCTCAATGTCGCCCTGCACAATCGCTATCAGGCCGATGGCGAGGTGGTCATGGCGCTGGACGCCGAGTACGGCAACGTCGCCGCCAATACGCTCGACCGCATACCTCTGTGCGTGGGCGATTTAGTCATCTTCACCGAAAACAACTACAAGCTTGGCCTGCGCAATGGCAGTCTCGGGCGCATTGTCGGAGCGTTGCCGGTCAGCGAACCGGATGACCCCTGCTGCCGCTGCATGTTTGAAGGCGGTGAGTACCTGCTTGACTCCACCCAGGTCCAGACTCTCAGCCACAGCTACAGCATCACGGTGCACAAGAGTCAGGGGAGCCAGTTCACGCGGGTGATCGTGCCGATCCGCAAGTCTCGCTTGCTTGACCAAACCCTGATCTACACAGCAGTCACCCGGGGCGTCGATCAGGTGGTGCTGGTGGGAGATCTGGATGCTACGAACGCCTCCATCAAAGCCCCAGCCACCGCCGCTCGTCGGAATGTGATGTTGCCGAGATTGCTGACCAAGGGACTGAAATGAGCGACGGGCTGTCAAGGGACCGTGGAATAAATAGGAGGGGCCCGCTTGCGGGAGGAAGCCTGTTTATGCCGCGAAAGCCCTTGACTGAACGACGCGACCCAACGCTCCCGGCTGCTGGGGTGGGTTGGTTTTTAACCCGCCCCGGCTGCCCCACGGCGAGTGCGGGGTTTGGGGCAGCGCCCCAAGGTCCGGGTACGGCCACAACCGGACTTTCAGTCTGTTCGGGTTGCGGCCATTCAACGGGCTGCTCCACTTTAAAAGCTGCCGGATCGCCAATTCGAGCTTCTCGGCCAATCCGGCCGTTCGAATCACTTCACTCTTCGGTCAGCAAACTGCTGGTTACCTGCCGCGCAGTAAGCAGAAGCGAGGAACGGCAGCATTTATATCTAACAAACTCTGCTTCGACAGAAAAACCAAGTAACGTTGGTGCGAAAGCGACGGGCACCTCTCTCCCTGACCATTTCCGGCGAAAAGCTTTCAAAAATGTAACGCGGGGGTCAGCGTCCTGTTGGTATCGGACTCCTAAGATGACATCACGGTTGGACGAAATGAGTCCGACACGATTAACCCGATGTCACAAGGAGAGAACCATGAAAACGAAATTTTCCCAATTAGCCCTGATCGCTGCGATCAGCCTCGCTGCAGCTGGAACGAGCTACGCTCACGAGGATTATTCCGAGGCCGGCACCAACCATTGGCTGAGCCACGTTTCAGAAACCAAGAGCGCACCGACGGCAAATCAACTGGCTTCGTTTGGTTACACGGCCACGAAAAACGCCGACCGAGAGGTCACTCTGTCCAGCGGTAGCAAATATCTGAACGTCACGCGTCTGGAGACCATCAAGATCAACGTCGCTGGCAAGAGCGTCGTCTGGACCTTCGACACGCTGGGGACCGCGCCGTTTCCACTTTCCAAGATCATATCGGGAGCCGACGGCATCACCGTCTACGTGACCGAAAACCCTGCCTATCAGGGCGGCTGATCAACCTGACGGCTAGGTGATGCAATTGTCACCCAGCCGTTGGCAAATTGTCAGGATCGAATCCTTAATATTGATATCGCAGTACAACAGCACCTATTCATGAGGAGATGAAAATGTTCAAGAAGATGCTCGCAATCGTGGCCCTGAGTTCCCTGGGTGTTACCGCCTACGCAGTTGATGCTTCTCAAGTCGAGAAGTCCATTGAGTTGAAGGACGGTTCGACTGTTTATATTTTCAAAGACGGCAAGATGGGTATGGAAGACAAATATGGTCGCGCAACCTATATGGAATCTGGCCATGTGATGGAAACCAAGGACGGCAAAAAAATCATCATGAACGGAAACGAAATCTGGCGTGTTGACGAATTGCTGCACAAATACCATCGCGGTTAATTTCCCGCATCACTCGAATTCGGCGGCTCCTTTGGGAGCCGTTTTCATTTTGAAGTACCGTTCAAGCATCGCCTTCAATTCCTGACTCCATTGGGCATGATCTCTGGATTGGCCTTGTGCGTATAGCACCGGAGCAACCTGCCGGAAAACGGCATGAATCTTTGGATCGAAATGCTGGTCATCTTCCCGTTCCATGATGCTCAACGTCTCTTCCAATGACAAGGCTGGTTTATACGGGCGAACAGAGGTCAATGCGTCGAACACGTCGACCAGGGCAAAAATCCGTGCGGCCAACGGTATTGCCTCGCCAATGAGCCCATCCGGATACCCTTTCCCGTCGAAGCGTTCGTGATGATGCCGGATGGTCTTCTCTGCGCCAGCCAGCCAGGGATTGCCGGCGACGATCTCGATGCCGAGCATGGCGTGGGTCTTCATGACCTGAAATTCTTCGCTGGTCAGCCGTCCCGGTTTCAACAGAATCTGATCCGGAATGCCGATTTTTCCAACGTCGTGCAGAAAGGCGCCCAGCACCAGTTCGGCAATGGTTTCCTTGCCAACACCCAGTGCTTCGGCAAGTGAGACCGCATAGCAGGTAACCCGGTAGTTATGGGCGTCGGTATCTGCGTCACGCTTGGCGATGGCGTTTCCAAGGGAGCGCAGCAGCGAAAGATTGGATTCCAGGAGTCGAGACGACAATGCCACCGTTTGGCCCAGCAATCCCGACATTAACGGGTAAAGCAACAGCGCTGCCGCGAATACTGATATCGAGGCCGTCAGCGCAGCCCCGCGAATCTGTTGTTCTCTCTCTTGCAGTGCCGAGCGGGACACCAGGCTGATTCCCTCGACATAGCCTGCAAGACGGCCATCACTGGTGGTCATCGGCAGAATGACCTGAACCAGTTCTTCGCCAGCCACCGAAAATCGTTTGCTATGGCTGCCTGGAGCTGGCGGCCATGGATGGCGCTGTTGTCGGGCGATCTCTTTCAGCGACTCGGGGAGTGACCGCCAAGCATCAAACACCATCTCCGTATTGGGCGAAAAAACTCGAATCCCGACAAACTCATCGGTCAGCAACTGCGAAATCGCGGAATGGCTATCTCCTTTATCCCCGCCGACCGCCATTTGCATGGCGGGCGACTCGAAATGCCTGACCCCCGCTATGGCGCGTTCAAGGGTGCGCTGCTCTACGCGATACGATTCGACCCAGTAGGCAAGACCTCCCGCGAGACTGCCAACCAGGAGCGCACCTATACCGAGGCGCCGCGCCAACATGCGGCGCAATTGCCGGTGTGTCTGGGGCAGTTGAATAGCGTTCATTTCAGATTCTGTAGCAGTTCCATGAAGTGCTTGAAGTGGCCGCTGACGCGATCGAGTGAGAATTGGTGCATTAACGAATTTTCAGCCATTTTCTGTCGTTCGACATCCATTTCCACCGTGTTGCCATCAGTAGCCGCTTGGTAAGGTACGTGATACTTTAGTGGGAATGGTGATGTTTGCCCGGTGCCCGAGAGATGTCCGGTAGCCGTGCTCGTCAATGGCAACGATGAGGAGGCACCTTGAACGATTTTGGCAGCCTCTTCAATGTCAATATCAACGGCCTTATAACCTGGAGTATCGGCATTGGCGATGTTCGAGGCCAGGAGTTGCTGCCGATAGACACGAACACCCAGCATTTTCTGCTGAAAATTGTGACCGGCATGACCGCCTTGTCCAACTGTGAAGTGATTGGGATGGGCTGACGCCGTGCTGGAGGCCATTCCGGAAGAATGCCCAGTGTGCCCAACTACCCCGGCACCTTGTCCGCCATGATTGCCATGACTGACCACTGGGTTGTTTGCCTGCTGAACAATCGCCTGATTCAAGGCCTCGGAAAACCCTCCGTTGTTGGCCCCCCCCGAGGACGCACTATGTCCCTCGTGCCCTCCTTGAACAGAAGTAGATGGGGGAATTGCCGGTGGGATAGGAGGGGCTCCAGCCATGACACTGATTACTCGTTCATGATCAGGATGGCCTTCACCGGATCAATCTGGCCGACGCCATGCCATTTCAGATCGCTGTTTGCTACGGCCGGCTTTGCCAGGCATCCATGATTGCATTCGATGATCCAGCGTTTCTGAAGCACCGTTCGACAATAGTTGTAGGTCAGCAGCTTCGGGTCACTGCCGACCGCAAGCGCCAGCGTGCGACATACACATCGATCGCCGTGCTCTGCCGGTTTGTGGATATCCATGACTGAAATGCCGAGGCCTCGATTCCGAGGCCTTTACTGGGCAGTTACTTTCCATCTCGCGGATGGAAATGTTTGCTCTTGTCCTTGGCTGCGTTCGGCTTGTCAGCCTTTGCATCCGGCATGCTTTGCGGCATTCCGGTTTTTTCCTGGACATGGGAATGTGGCTTGGAAGCAGCCTTGTCAGCCTGTCCTTCGGCAGCCTTCGGCGCAGCGGCCTTTTCGTCGGCGAAGACGACGCCGGTCATCGTGGTGCCAGCAAACAGAACGGCGGCAATGAGGGAGGAAACTTTCATGATCTTGACTCCTGAGTTTTGGGGATTTCAACGGTCCGAATCGAATGGACAGATTCAGTTTGTGCTTCTGTCACTGTCAATAGGATGACTTGTTGATTACATTGTTGTCAGGAAGTGTGGCCAAATACGGATTCACCAAATACCCGATTGCGTCGGCAAGCGCATCACGCAATTGCCGTTCGCAACACCCCATCAAAATTCCGTCCTCCAGTGCATCCTGGGCCATCTGGCGAAGTTCATCCAGGTTCTCATTGAGTACCTTGATTTTTTCCGTACAGGCAATGACCTTGCCGGAAGAGTCTTGCCAGCGCACCGACCCCGACGAACTCATCATCGAGTTCACTTTGTCGAATGTTGGGCTAGTACCTGCAAAACCCGGTGCTGGTACTCCATGCTGTCGAGGGTGTATGCCTTCCAATACTCGATGGATAAATTGCCGACTGCAGCCCACCATGCCCCGCTTTGCCCAGGATCATCCAGAGACAGCGATGAAGTTTGCTCAAGGAGTTCCTTGAGCGGGGAAAACTGCGTGGAAACCATCTTTTCCAAACAATCGAGATTCACGCCAACCAACTGGGAAACCAAATGGAAGTCGGGGGATGTGTTGAAAATTGCGAACGAATTGTGTGCGGACATGATTTTCTCCCTGCGGCACGATCAAGGCCCATTGCCTCGTAGGGGGAGTTTGCCTGTGGGTAGCTGTCGCACCCATAACGGGAACATTACAACTCGGTCACTGTTTCGTCAGCTTGTTGCCGTGCTGTTCACTGGGAGCGATTATCTATTGAGTCTGGGCACTTAGCCCCAGAAAGACCTGTTGCCTCCGCTCGAATTCGCCTGCGGAAACCTGCCACTGTGGGTTATGGGGGGAGTTCAGTTCGACAGCGACAATCCGACGCACATAAGCCAGCGCGGATGCCTTGCCTCGCGTAAGCCGCAACAGATCCGGCATTGCCGCATCGAAGGCATCGCGATGATGGTCTCTCAGATCGGTGGTGAGCACCACAAGAATGGCAACGGCATCCTCAAACGGTCGCATTGAATCGTCTTCTTTGGACAGTTTCCCCCCTGATAGTGCTTTGTTTGAAGCATCCGCTATTGGATGCCAACCTTCCGCTGCTCAGCCCGCACATAGGCGGTGACGTGGGCGACGTCGTCCGGCGTCACCCCTTTCACCGGAGCCATGTCGCCAAACTTCCAGTGATGGGCCCGCACACCGTTGGCCACGGCCAACTGGAACGCCGCATCGGCATGATGTGACGGCTCATAGATCTTGTGCAGCAGGGGCGGTCCCTTTTCCGATCCCTTCAAGTCGCCGCCATGACAGCCCGCACAGTGATTGGCGAACAGCGCCTTGCCCGTGCCGGGATTGGGCATTAGGCCGGGACTGGGTTTGGGAATGCTCCAGCCTTGAGCCTGGGCAAGGCTTGGCAGCATGGCCACAACAAGAGCCACAGGAATCCAATGCGAAAGCTTGTGTCTCATTGCTCCATCCCCCGTTTCATTCGCCACTGCTTGACCAGGGCGTAGATGGCGGGGATGACTGCGAGCGTCAGCACCGTCGAGGAAATCATCCCGCCAACCATCGGCGCCGCAATGCGACTCATGACTTCTGAGCCGGTACCGGTACCCCACATGATCGGCAACAGGCCGGCCATGATCGCCACCACCGTCATCATCTTCGGGCGAACCCGCTCCACGGCGCCTTCCATGATGGCCTCGTAGAGATCGTGCAGGGTTGGCGCTTGGTTTTCCGTCCGGCGCTTGGCCTTCAGCGCTTCCCAGGCATGATCAAGGTAAATCAGCATGATCACCCCGGTTTCCGCTGCAACCCCGGCTAGGGCGATGAAGCCCACGGCGACGGCAACGGACAGGTTGTAACCGAGCAACCACATCAACCAGACCCCGCCGACCAGCGCAAACGGCACCGACAGCATGACAATCAAGGTCTCTGTCAGACGTTTGAAGTTCAGGTAAAGCAGCAGAAAGATGATCAACAGCGTCACCGGGACGACGATCTTCATTTTCTCGATCGCACGCTCCATGGATTCGAACTGGCCGCTCCAGGTCGCGTAGTAACCCGGTGGGAATTTGACGTTTTCTGCCACTGCCTTCTTGGCATCCGCGACATAGCCACCGATGTCGCGTTCGCGAATGTCCACGAAGATATAAGCGGAAAGCAACGCGTTTTCAGTCCGGATGCCGGGCGTTCCCTTGGCCACCTCGACGCGGGCCAATTGGCCGAGCGGAATCATTGCCCCCTCCATGGTCGGCACCAGCACCTCACGGGCAATCTGCTGCGGATCGGAACGAAGTTCACGCGGATAGCGCACGGTGACGCCAAACCGTTCGCGCCCCTCGACGGTCGTGGTGACCATCTCGCCGCCCAAGGCCTGGCCGATGACATCCTGCAAATCGCCGACCGCCAACCCGTAGCGGGCCAACTGCGTGCGGTCCGGTTCGATATTCAGGTAAAAACCGCCGGTAATCCGTTCCGCGAAAGCCGAGGTAGTGCCTGGAACTGCCTTGACGACCGTCTCGATTTCGCGGGCCAGTCGTTCCATCTCGTTGAGATCCTTGCCGAACACCTTGATCCCGATTGGCGTCCGGATGCCGGTCGACAGCATGTCGATGCGCGCCTTGATCGGCATCGTCCAAGCGTTCGATACGCCCGGGAACTGCAAGGCCTTGTCCATTTCGGCGATCAGCTTGTCGGTCGTCAATCCAGGGCGCCATTCGGATTCCGGCTTCAGATTGATCACCGTCTCGAACATCTCCGTCGGCGCCGGGTCCGTTGCCGTGTTGGCACGTCCTGCCTTGCCATAAACCGAGGAGACTTCCGGGAAACTCTTGATGATTTTGTTTTGGGTCTGCAACAGTTCCGCTGCTTTGGTGATCGACATTCCGGGCAAGGAGGCCGGCATGTAGAACAACGTGCCTTCATTCAGCGTCGGCATGAACTCGGAACCCAGTTTGCTGGCCGGGTAAATCGAGACCACCAGAGCAAGCAGCGCAGCAACAATGGTGGTCTTTTTCCATTGCATGACGCCGGCGATGATCGGACGATAAGCCCAGATCAGGAAACGATTCACCGGGTTCTTCGATTCCGGCATGATTTTGCCGCGAATGAACAGCATCATCAGCACCGGCACCAAGGTCACCGAAAGCAAAGCCGCGCCCGCCATCGAGAAGGTCTTGGTGTAGGCCAAGGGCGAGAACAGACGTCCTTCCTGGGATTCCAGCGTAAAGACGGGCAGGAAGGAAACGGTGATGATGAGCAGCGAGAAGAACAGCGCGGGGCCGACCTCTTTGCAGGCAGCAATCATTGCCTCGATGCGATCCCCGTGGGTATGGTCCTCCGGCAAACGCTCGATGTGCTTATGGGCGTTTTCGATCATCACAATGGCCGCATCGATCATCGCCCCAATGGCGATGGCGATACCGCCCAGGCTCATCAGATTCGAGTTCATCCCCAGCAAGCGCATCGAAATAAAGGCAATCAGCACCCCGACCGGCAGCATCAGGATGGCCACCAAGGCACTGCGCATGTGCATCAGGAAGACGACGCAGACCAGTGCGACAATAAGACTTTCTTCCGCCAAGGTGCGCGTCAAGGTGTCAATCGCACGGTGAATCAGTTCCGAACGATCATAGACCGTCTGGATCGTCACACCCTCCGGCAGGCCTGCAGAAATCTCGCCGATCTTTTCCTTCAGGTTATGGATGACTTCCAGCGCGTTCTGCCCGTAGCGCGCCATGGCGATACCGGATACCACTTCGCCTTCACCATTCAATTCGGTGAGGCCACGCCGTTCGTCCGGCGCCAGTTCGACGCGGGCAATGTCACGGACCAGGACGGGCGTTCCCCCTTGTGACTTGACCACCAGGTTTTCAATATCAACCGTGCCCCGCAGATAGCCCTTGCCACGTACCATGTATTCAGTTTCCGCCATCTCGACGACACGACCACCGACATCGCGGTTCGACTCCCGAATGACTTTTGAAACCGCCGCCAGCGGAATGCCGTAGGCGCGCAACTTCACCGGATCAACCGTGACCTGGTAGGTCTGGACAAAGCCGCCAATCGAAGCCACTTCGGCGACGCCATGCGCCTTGGTCAGTTGGTAGCGCAGATACCAGTCCTGCAGCGTCCGCAGTTCGGCCAGCGTCTTGTCCTTGGCGAGCAGCGCGTATTGATAGACCCAACCGACGCCCGTGGCGTCCGGACCGATTTGCGGTGTGACGCCCTTGGGCATGCGGCCGGCGGCAAAGTTGAGGTATTCCAGCACACGGGACCGCGCCCAATAAATGTCCGTACCGTCTTCAAAGATGATGTAGACGAAGGACGCGCCGAAGAAGGAGAAGCCGCGCACGACCTTGGACTTCGGTACCGACAACATGGCCGTTGTCAGCGGATAGGTCACCTGATCCTCAACTACTTGCGGTGCCTGCCCGGGATATTCGGTGTAGACAATGACCTGTACGTCTGAGAGATCAGGCAAGGCGTCGAGCGGCGTTTTCATGACCGCAACGACACCGCCGACAATGACGAAAAGTGTAGCCAGGAGGACGAGGAAGCGGTTGCGTCCCGACCATTCGATGATTTTGGCGAGCATGGTATCCCCTGTCAGTGGCCTGCGTGGGGATTGGCCGCCACTTTGCCAGCCATCGGTTTGATGCTGGTGACGACCCATTCACCGGGTTTGCGCTCGACAAACTCGAAGGCCACCGTCGCACCCGGTTTGAGTCCGCTCAACAGCGCCGGCGTCGCGACCTGGAACTCCATGGTCATGCCCGGCCATTTGAGGCTGGCGACCGGCCCGTGATTGAGCGTCAGCAGACCTGCCTTGGTGTCGAAACCCTCCACCGTGCCCTCGGCCTGATGCCCAACAGCTGCCGACTTGGCTGACTCCGGCTTCGGTTGGCTGCCATGGCTGGCATGGCCGAAACCGCCGACCGCCGCCTTCAGGTTACTTTCGGCGTCAATCAGGAAGTTAGCGGCAACCACCACGGGCTCGCCATCCTTGATCCCTTCGAGCACCTCAACATGGTTGTCACTGCGTTGCCCCAATTTAACCTCGCGTGGCTCGAAACGGCCTTCCTTGGCCTGGACCAGCACGATGCGGCGGGTGCCGCTGTCAATCACGGCCGAGGTCGGTACGGTGACGACCTCTCCTTTGGCCCCGACCGGCAACTCGACCTGGGCGAACATGGCCGGTTTCAGCAACTGACTGGGATTGGGCAGTTCGACTCGCACGGGTACCGTCCGCGTCTCGGCCTTCAGGGTCGGATAGACGTAGGTGATCGTCCCTTCGAACACTTTGTCCGGGTAGGCATTGATCCTGACCTTGGCTTTGGCACCGGTCTTGACCTGACCGATGTCCTGCTCGAAGACGTCAGCCACCACCCAGACCGCCGACAGGTCGGCCACCTGATAAAGCGCCTCGCCCGGCATGAAACGCATGCCCTGCAGGGCTTTCTTTTCGGTGACAATGCCGGCGACCGGTGAGCGGAAAGTCAGCGTGCGCCGTGCTTCGCCGGATTTGGCCAGCGCCTTGACCTGCTCCTCCGAAATATCCCAGTTCTTCAGACGCAACAGGCTTGAATCGGCCAGTTGCTTCATGCCGTCCCGCGCTTGGCCGCCGGCTTCCTTCAGCGACTCGACGCCTTGGGCGGCAATCGCGTATTCGCGCTGGGCGGAAACCAGTTCCGGGCTATACACCTCAAACAGCGGCTGCCCCTTGCTGACCGGCTGGCCCGTGACATTGACGTGCAGGCGTTCGACGTAGCCCTCGAACTTGGGGGAAATCGCGTAGATGCGACGCTCGTCCGGCTCGATCCGACCGGCGGCGCGGACCACCTTGTCAAGGACGCGCAATTGGGCGACTTCGGTCCTCACACCCAGTTTCTGCACCTTCTCGGTGCTGATCTTGATCTGGTTGGCCGATGCCGGCTCCTCATCCTGCTCTCCCTCATAGACCGCGATGTAATCCATCCCCATCGGGTCTTTCTTGGGCACCGGCGAGGTGTCGGGCAACCCCATCGGATTACGGTAGAAAAGCAGTTTTTTCTCTTTCTTGGCCGGCTCGGCCGGAGCGCTGGCGACCGGCACCGCATCGCCATGGGAAGCGCCGCCACGTCCGCCCAGCCAGTAACCACTCCCGGCTGCCACGGCAACGGCAATAACGCCGATGGTCAGTCCTGCACCATTGTTCATAGATCTTCCCCTAAAAGACGTTCGATTTCGGCCAGACGCATCTGGGCGTCGACTTGGGCCTTAAGCTGGTTTTGTCTGGCCTGCCGGATTTGGCGCTGGGCATCGAGCAAGGTGGCGAAATCGACCTTGCCAGTCTCGTAGCCGGCCAGTGCCGCCTTGAAGGTCAGTTCGGCCTGTGGCAGTAGGCTGTTGGTCAGCAGGTTTTCCGTGCGACGGGCGGCTTCGATGCCGGCCAGAGCCTCGGCCAGTTCGGCAAAGACTTGGTTGGTGGTGGCTTCCTTGCGCGAGCGCGCGGCATTGAGCATCGATTCCGATTCTCGCTCCTGTGCCCGCCGCGAAGACTGTTGCAGTGGGATATTCAGTTCGACCATCAACTCCCATTCCTTGATGGCGCTCTGGTACTGGATGGGGGAGACCCCCAGCGTAAAGTCGGGATAGCGGTTTTTGTAGGTCAGGTCGCGGGATTTCTCGGCGGCTTTGATTTTCGATTCATCGGCGAACAGTTGTGGGTTGCGGGTTCGCACGCGCTCTTCCAGCGTGGCGTAATCCAGCGCCACGGGAGCCGGCAGTTTGCGCAACTGCGCTGGTTCCTGCAAGGACGCATTGCTTGGGCGGGCCAGCAAGGCGTTCAGCCGGGCATGCAGGTGGTGCTGTTCGGTCTCCAGCGCAATCAATTCGTTGCGCATGTTGGTCTGCTCGACCTGGGCGCGGATGACATCCTGCTGCGCCGCCAGGCCGCCGGCGTAGCGCACCTGGGCGACTTTCTCCAGGCGGGTCATCAGGTCGAGAATTTCCCGAGTCAGTTGTTTGTTGCGGTGCACGTAATAAAGTTGGGCGAAATTGACTTTGATCCGCCCGGCAACATCGGCCCAGGTGCCCAACGCACGTCCCTTGGCGCCGTCGGCTTCAAGCTCGGCGATTTCGCGCTTCAGGTCACGCTTGCCGAACCAGGGTATGTCCTGCATCAGCAAGTAACGGGTGCTGCCGACGCGATTTGGGGCTAGCGTGGCACTCTGTTCGCCCATCCGCGTTATGTCACGCAACTCGGTCCGAAACTTCGGGTCGGGCAAGGCACCGGCCGGCGTCACCCGCTCGCCTGACGCTTCGGCCTCGGCCTGCATCGCGGCGTACTCCGGATTGCGTGTCTTGGCATAATTGATCAGGCTGTCCACGTTCGCACCAAGGGCGGCGTCTTGGGCAAGCACGGGCGACCCAAAGGCGGTGGCAAGCGCCAGGATCAAAATGGGTAACGGCCTGAGTCGGCGCATGCGACCTCCCTGCAATATTTGTTTTTATGAAGCATGCTGACAGCGAGAGGTAAGCACCGTCTCGCCGTCAGTCGATTGGGTTATTTGGCGGGTTCGAAATGGACGACGGTGATGGCACCATTCACGTTTTCGGCCATGAAGCGAATCTTATCGCCGGTTTTCATCTGGTCCAACCAGGCGACATTGGAAACCTTGAGTACCATGGTCATCGCCGGCATGTTCAGGTTGGTCAGTGGGCCATGCGACAAGGTTACTTTGCCGGCTGCCTTGTCCACTTTCTTGACCTGAGCGTCGATCATCTGCATTTCAGCAGACGCGGCGCTCGGCGAGGCCATGGCATGCCCGGCATGGTCGCTTGCAGCTTGGGCAGAAACGGCGCCGAGGGTGGAAAAGGCGATCAGTGAGGCGGTGATAAGTGCTTTCATGAGTTTCTCCTGTTTGGGGGATCAATGTTTGGCAAAGATGCTGGTTTCGCCACCGGCCTGGACCAGCATCGTGTTGTAGGGGACGGGTCTCGGGCTTTCCATGCCCGGCGATCCTGGCGGCATCGACGGCACCGCGATGCCGAGGGCTTTCGGTTTTTCCTTGAGCAGACGCTGGATGTCGGCAACCGGCACATGGCCTTCGACCACATAGCCGGCCACCTTGGCGGTGTGGCAGGAGCCCAGCCGATCGGGCATCCCCAATTGTTTGCGGGCCGCCGGGACGTCCATGACGTTGTGCGAGCGGACCTCGAAGCCCGCATTTTTCAGATGATCGACCCACTTGCCGCAGCAACCGCAATTCGGGCTCTTGTAAACATCCACCATTTCGCCGGCCGCCACGGCAGTGGAAAGGCCGGCGCCGAGGACGGAGCTCAAAGCAAGAACAAGAAAGGGGTTACGCATGGCGAAGCTCCTGTGTCAGTCGAGTGGCGTCAGTATGGATAGCCGACGCCAACAATTTGCTGTCCGTCGGATTACATTTTTGTAATCTTTATGGGGTTAATGTTTGTGCGCTCCGTGGTCATGGCTGTGCGCATTTTTGCCCTTGGCCACCGGCTTTTCCTCGACCGGGGCTGCTGGTGCCTCTTCGTGGCCTTCCAGTCCGCCATGGGAATGACCGTCACTGGCTGCCACCAGTTGCTCGTAGGCGGTCGCCGACAGCAAAGGCATCTTTTGCAGGAAGGCCGTCAGGTCCCAAATGGCCTCATCCTCCATGCCGCCCTTCGACCAGGCCGGCATACCGGAAGCCTTGATGCCGTGCTTAATGATCCAGAAATCGCGGGCAGCGTCACGTGACGATGGCGCCGCCGGTTTTTCGGAAAGATTGGGGGGAGTCGGATACAACCCCTTGCGAATCTCCGAATCTGGCGCTTCCGGAGACAAATGGCAATTGACGCACATTGCCGCATAGTTGCCGGCCCCGCGTCGCACGCGCTCGGGATCGGCAAGATCAGCCGGGGTCTGGATTTCACCCGTACGGCTGGCAATGGCTCTTTCGCGGGCAAACGTCAGCGCCTGGTAGGTGAATGAACTGTGGGGGGTATCGGCGCCGACATCGACGACGCCTGCCACGACGACGATCCCCGCCGTTGCCGCGCCCAAGCCGATAGTTGCCAGAGCACCCCAAATAAATCTGCACATAGTTTTTTCTCAGTAAGGGTATGCGGAGTCCAATTGGTCTTGCTCCGAAATTGCTATTTTGTCTTTACCAAACCAACATCTTGCTGACTTGCGGATTACATTTCCGTAATCTAGGCAATCGGCCTTTAAAAGCGACGGAAAATGCGCCATCAATAGCCAATGATTGGTGGAGAGAACGATGAAAATTCTTGTGGTGGAAGACGAAACCAAAACCGGCTCTTACCTCAAGCAGGGGTTGGTCGAGGCGGGCTTCGTCGTGGATTTGGCCGTCAATGGCCTCGACGGGCTGCATCTGGCGCTGACCGAGGCCTATGATCTGGCGATCCTCGACGTCATGCTCCCGGGCATCGACGGCTGGCAGGTGTTGCAAGGTATTCGCCGAGCCGGCAAGGAAATGCCGGTACTGTTTCTGACGGCACGCGACCAGGTCGAGGACCGGGTCAAGGGACTGGAGTTGGGCGCCGACGACTACCTGGTGAAGCCCTTTGCCTTCTCCGAACTGTTGGCGCGAGTCCGGACCCTGCTGCGGCGGGGCGGCAAGGCGAAGGAGTCCGAGTTCCTGCGCGCCGCCGACCTCGAACTCGACCTGCTGCGCCGCCGGGTCAATCGCGCCGGCAAACGCATCGATCTGACCGCCAAGGAGTTCGCGCTGCTTGAACTGCTGTTACGCCGCCAGGGCGAAGTGCTGCCTCGGTCGCTGATTGCCTCCCAGGTTTGGGACATGAATTTCGACAGCGACACGAACGTCATTGAGGTCGCCATCAAACGCCTTCGGGTCAAGATTGATGAGGGGTACGAACCCAAATTGATTCAGACCGTGCGCGGCATGGGCTATGTTTTGGAGATTACCGATTGACCCCAATCCGCGGCCCCTCACTGACACTCCGGCTGACTCTGCTGTTCGCGCTGGCCTCGGCCTTTGTGCTGTTCCTGCTCGGCCTGCTTATCGGCAATGCGGTTGAGCGCCACTTCGAAGAGCAGGATTTGGATGTGCTGACCGGCAAAATGCAGTTGGCAAGGCATATCTTGGAACGAAAACCAGATAGTCAGCCGAAAGAGACACTGACCCAGCAATTGGACGATGCGCTGACGGGGCATCACGGGTTGATCGTTGCCGTCTATGACCAGAATGGCGAAATGCTGTATGCCAACGAAGCGATGGTGTTTCCGCAGGATCTACTAAGCATTGGCGCGACACCAAGGCGCGAGCAACCCGTCAAATGGAACAGCAACGACGGCCAGCCATGGCGGGGAGTTTCCTCGATGGTCAAAGGCACCGATGGTGGCGTTAGTTACACCGTGGCAATTGCCACCGAAATCACCCATCACGAGCACTTCATGACTTCCTTCCGGCAGACTTTGTGGGGGTTCATGAGCCTGGCGACTCTGGCGATGGGATTGCTCGGCTGGTTTGTCGTCCGGCGCGGCCTGTTGCCTTTACTGGCCATTAAGCGGCAGGCGGCTGAGATCACCGCCAATCGCCTGCATACCCGCTTGCCGGTCGAAGCCATCCCCCGCGAATTGGCGGATCTGGCCGACACATTGAATGGCATGCTTTCGCGCTTGGAAGAGTCCTTTCAGCGCCTGTCGGATTTTTCATCGGACTTGGCTCATGAGTTGCGAACGCCGGTCAGCAATCTGTTGACCCAGACACAGGTCACGCTCTCGAAAGCACGCTCCGCAGAAGACTACCGGGACACCCTGGCGTCGAACACGGAAGAATTCGAACGCTTGTCGCGAACCATTTCCGACATGCTTTTCCTGGCCAAGGCCGACAACAACCAGATCATCCCCAATCAGGAGCCGATAGACCTTGCCGAGGAAATTGGCGATTTGCTGGAGTATTACGGCGTGCTTGCCGAAGAGAAATCGATAGCCTTGTCGCTCACAGGTAACGGCCAAATCGTCGGCGACCGATTGATGTTGCGCAGGGCGGTTAGCAATCTGCTATCCAACGCGCTGCGCCACACGCCGAACGAGGGCAAGGTTACCGTTCGAGTCGACAATAACCGTGAAGGTAGGATTTTGGTCTCCGTCGAGAACACAGGGAGCGATATCCCTACCGAACATTTGCCCCGCCTGTTTGATCGTTTCTACCGTGTCGACAGTTCGCGCCTGCGCACGACCGAAAATTCAGGCTTAGGGCTGGCGATAACCCAATCTATTGTGTTGGCTCATGGCGGGGATGTTGGCGTCAACTCGGAAGGTGGAAAAACGCGCTTCACACTTTCTTTACCCTGTGCCCATCAGTAGGGGGCCGCTTTTTGTAAATCGATCCCGCCAATACCAAGTTCTAACTCAACTACAGGGCTAGAAACAGACGAGGGGGCCATTTGAATCTCTTGTGGGTGTTCAAAACCCATCATCGAGGGAAGGCTAAGGGCTTCGGCGAAACATTTTTAGCCAGTTTCTTCGCTTGACCTTGCCTCTGTAGTAAGGTCAAAGGGTCGCTTACCGCCGCATTGCCGACAATTTCAGCCAGAGTGTCGAATGGCAACTCAGGCCGAGGAGCACTCAGTCGTCCTTCGGTTTGTATGACTGCTCCGCTCAGTAACCTGCCCCTGGATCACCAATACGGTGAATGTCTCTTGAGGGCACGAAGCGGGCTTAGTTCGTCATCTTTGGCCAGGCTTCGGAATGGCCGTCAGCACAACTACGGAATACATAATACATATTTGTTAGGATGGCCAGAATGGCCGTTTTTATGGGCCACTCACTCACTCACCTAAACAACTATGTGAAAAAGGGCTGATTAAAGCCATCGTTGTTCGAGAGGACGACGACCGGGGTATTGGCCAGCTTCGGATCGAACAGCTTTTCGCAGGACGCGTAGAAGTTGTTGCAGTCGACCAGCGCGAAGACCGGCATCAGGCCATTCGCTTGAACTTGCCGACCACGACGCCCCAGACGGTCAGTTCGACGCCTTCCTTGACGACGAGGGGAGGGTACTTCGGGTTTTCTGCGACGAGCGCGACCTTGCCGTTGCGGCAGTAAAGGCGCTTCACCAGACGCTCGCCGTTCACGAAGGCGACCACAATATGGCCATGCTGGGTTTCGACGCTCTTGTCGGGGACATCACAGAAAACGGAATAAATCGTACGCTAAGCTAATGCCATCAAACTTGGTTGCCTTGATTACCTTTCGCCAAGCTGCGGTTTGCGCCATGCCGATGCGTTCCCTGAACATGGGATGCCGTCTTGCCGCCAGGTGCAAACGCTTGAGACAAGCCGTCAAGAATGCCGCAGTGAGCAGCCTCCCGCGCCTCGCCGCACCGCTCACGCAGGTCTTTTAGTTGCCTCTCCAGTTCCTGGAGTTCTTGCATCCGTTGGGCGACGTGCCCAATGTGCCGATCAAGCAGACGATTCACATCCGCGCAGTTTTCCAGGGGTGACTCCTTGAAGTGCAGCAAGACCCGGATCTCATCCAGCGTCATGTCCAGACCACGACAACGCCGAATAAAGAACAGTCGCTGGACATGAGTTTCCCCATAAATGCGGTAGTTGCCTTCGCTGCGGGCAGGCACTGGCAGTAGCCCATCGCGCTCGTAATAGCGGATCGTTTCCACATTCGTCCCGGCAAGGCGGGCTAGTTCGCCGATTTTCATCTTTGTACCCTGCAACTTAAACGGGCCGAGCCGGTTGGAGCATGATGATCGCCATACCGGCCAGTGCGACCGCACTGCCGACAAGATCCCATCGGGTCGGCACAACGCCATCGATCCGCCATAGCCAGATTAGGGCAATCGCCACGTAGACGCCACCGTAGGCGGCGTAGATTCGGCCGGCTGCACCGGGGTGCAGGGTCAGCAACCAGGCAAACAGACCCAGGGAAGCAGCGGCGGGAACCAAGAGCCAGGGTGAGCGCTCCTGGTTCAGCACCAGCCATGGCAGATAACAGCCGATAATCTCGGCCAGTGCGGTTAAGGCGAAAAGTCCCAATACTTTGACGAACTCAAGCATTGCGTTGGCTCCGAATGTTTTTCTTATTGTAATCGCTTGACTCTATAGTCACTACAGGGTTTCTAATGTAGCAAACAAGGAGAACGCCATGAGTCTTGATTCCCACCCGAAGCCCCTTCAGGATACCGTCCATTGCGGGTGTGCGGGCGGCTGTTCCGCATCAGGAATCGGGACAGCCTCCGATCCCGCTCAAAGCGATGGCGTGCCCGTTTACCTGATTCCAACCATGGACTGCCCGAACGAGGAGAATGACATCCGTCGGGCGGTGGCCGGTATCGACGGCATCCATTCCCTGCGGTTCCAACTGTCAGCGCGTACCATTTCGATAGACGCCACCACCGAAGCGCTCGATGCAGCCTTGGCCGCTATCCGCCAGGCGGGGTTCAGCCCCAAGGCGGTGTCGGCAGATCAGGCAGCAAATGAAAACGTCGGCGTCAGTGAGCTATGGCGAAGCATTCTGGCGCTGGGGCTGGCCGTCGGTGCGGAAGCGCTGGATTTCTTCGCGCCCGACACGTTGCCTTTCAAGGGCTTCGGTATGGCATTGGCCATCGCCGCCCTCTGGCTGTCCGGCATTTCCACCTATAGCAAAGGCGTGGCGGCATTGCGGCGCGGGCAGTTGAACATGAACGCGCTGATGGGCGTAGCGGTGACCGGTGCCTTCCTCATTGGACAGTGGCCCGAGGCGGCGATGGTTATGGCCTTGTATGCCATTGCCGAACTGATCGAGGCCCGCTCCGTGGATCGGGCGCGTAACGCCATCAAGGGCCTGCTTGACTTGACGCCGGAGACGGCGGAAGTTCGGCAGGTTGATGGAACATGGCGGGAAATACCCGCCGCAGAGGTAAAGCTGGAAGCCTGCGTTCGGGTCAAACCCGGCGCCAGGATACCGCTCGATGGTCAGGTGACGGCAGGAACCAGTGCGGTCAATCAGGCGCCGGTCACCGGCGAAAGCATCCCGATTGACAAGGTGGCCGGCGACCCGGTATTCGCCGGCACGATCAACGAAACCGGCATTCTGGAGTTCCGTGTGACGGCTGCTGCCGACAACACCACGCTGGCCCGCATCATCCACGCGGTCGAACAGGCGCAGGGGACGCAAGCGCCAACCCAACGCTTCGTGGATCAGTTTGCCGCAATCTACACCCCGGCTGTGTTCTGCATCGCACTTGCCGTGGCCATTTTGACACCCTGGCTCCTCGGCTGGACTTGGACGCAGGCGATCTACAAGGCCCTGGTGCTGCTGGTCATCGCTTGCCCCTGCGCGTTGGTGCTTGCCACGCCGGTAACGGTCGTCAGCGGACTGGCGGCAGCAGCTCGACGCGGCATCCTGATCAAGGGCGGTGTCTATCTCGAAGAGGCCCGCAAACTGCGGGTCATAGCCCTCGACAAGACCGGCACCATTACCGAAGGCAAACCCCGTCTGGTCGCCACAGAACTGCTTCCCTCGACGATCCCCGAATCCCAGGTGCTTGCCTGGGCGGCCAGCCTGGCCGGACACTCGGACCATCCGGTCTCAAAAGCGATTGCGACCGGTCTCAAGCTTCCAGAGAACGGCTTGACCGATTTTGTCGCACTCGCCGGACGAGGTGTTGAAGCTCGCACGGATGGCCAACTCCTCTTTCTCGGCAACCATCGACTGGTTGAGGAGCGCAAGCTGTGCAGTGCCGAAATCGAGGCGCGCCTTCAGGTGCACGAGATGCAAGGCCGGACGGTGACCATGCTGGCGTCTGCACAGCAGGTGCTGGCGATTTTTGCGGTGGCGGACACCATCAAGGAAAGTTCGCGGGAGGCAGTGGCCGATCTGCACCGTCTCGGTGTCGTCTCGATCATGCTGACCGGCGACAATGTGGCGACGGCCGCGAGCATTGCCAAGGAAGCCGGCATCGACGACGCCCGGGGCAATCTTCTCCCAGAGGACAAACTGGCGGCCATCGAAGATTTGCAGCGTCGCTATGGCCCGACCGCGATGACCGGCGACGGCATCAACGACGCACCCGCGCTTGCCAGGGCCGACATCGGCGTGGCCATGGGCGCGGCGGGCACGGACACGGCGATGGAAGCGGCCGACGTGGTGATCATGAACGACGATCTGCGGCGCATTCCCGAGACCATTCGCCTGTCCCGGCGCACCCATGCGGTGCTCTGGCAAAACATCGGGCTGGCCTTGGGCATCAAGGCGATCTTTCTCGGGCTCGCCGTTTTCGGCAATGCGACCATGTGGATGGCGGTCTTCGCCGACATGGGCGCCAGTCTGCTGGTGGTGGGTAACGGCGTACGTATCTTGCGGTGGACTTCCGGAAATGATTTTCGCTGATACAATCCGGCCCATGCGTCGCTGGCTGTCTATCCTTCTTCTCGTTTTTCTGCCGTTCCAGTTCTCCTGGGCGGCGGTGGCCGGCTATTGCCAGCACGAGACCGGGGCTGCCGCGCAGCACTTCGGCCATCACGAACACAAGCATCAGGCCGCTGCCGACCAGGAAGGCACACCGGATGCCAAAACCTTGAGCGGAGGCATCGACGGTGATTGTGTCGCCTGCCATGCGAGTTGTGCTGCGGCGATTTTCAGCATTGTTTCCTTGCCGGCTTCAAGCAGCGCGTCCTTTGCGATTCCCTGGTTACCGGGAAATCTGACCGCGCCGCCTCTCGCGTACCCCGAACGCCCCAACTGGTCCGTCCTCGCCTGATCGGCGGGGTGGATAGCACTTTTCTGCGCTTCTCCCTTGCGGCTGCGGTGGACTGATCCGCCCTGACGCATTGCGACGCTTCCTGGTCGCACCCCGCCGATTCCCCGTGTCTTTTCATCACTGGAGAATCGGATGTCTCGAAGCAAATCAGTTTCACGAACCACCTTTTTACCGGCCCGCGTACTCGTGGCCGGACTGTACTCGCTCGCTGCGCTAGCGACCGGCAACCTCTGGGCGCAATCAACGTCAGCCACCGCTGGCGCCGCGATTACCTTGCCGCAAGCCTTTGCTGCCGCTTGGGCGCGCCAGCCTGAGGCACAATCCCTCGATCTGCGGCGCGATGCTGCTGAGGCGCGTCGGCAGGTGGCCGGCAGTTGGACGGCCCAACCACCTTCGCTGGACCTGTCCGGCAAGACTGACCAACTGAGCAAGAATCAAGGTAGCCGCGAATACGCGGCCGGCGTCGCCTTGCCCCTGTGGCTGCCTGGCGAACGCTCCCGTCAGGGTGCCTTGGCCGATGCCGAATCGAAAGCCGTGGATAGCCGGGTGACGGCCGCCCAACTGCGCACTGCCGCCGCCGTGCGTGATGCCTGGTGGAACTGGCAGCGGGCACGCGGCGAACAGTCGTTGGCCCGCGAGCGCTTGGTCAGCGCGCAAAAGCTGGCAGAAGATGTCCGCCGCCGAACCAAGGCCGGCGACCTGGCCCGCTCGGACCAGCATCAGGCCGATGGCGCGGCGGCCAGCGCCGAGGTAACGCTGGCGGAAAGCGCCAGCCTGCTGGCCGCAGCCACCCAGCAACTACGTGCCTTGATCGGCAAGCTGCCGGATCAGATAGCCGCCGACGGACCGGAAACCTCGCCGGCGGTGCCTGCCGACTTCACCGCCCTGGATGCGACCCACCCGGCGGTCGTCGAACTGTTCGACCGAGCCGAAGTCGCCCGCCGCAGCGCCGATCTGGCCAGTGTGCAGACAAGGAACAATCCCGAACTGTTGTTGGCCACCACCCGTGAGCGAGGCGCTTTCGGTGACGACTATCAGCAGACCGTCACACTCGGTGTACGCATCCCGTTTGGTTCGGATAGCCGTAATCGCGCCAAACTCGGCCTGGCCCGTGCCGAAGCCCTCGAAACCGAAGGTCAACTTCGCCTTGAACGCGAGCGCCTGGCAGCCGATCTGGAAGCGGCGCGGGTGCGCGTCGAATCCAGCCGCACGCAACTGGTGGCTGCCGAGAAGCGCGCTCAACTGGCGCGTGAGTCGCGGGGGTTCTTCGAGAAGTCCTTCCGTCTGGGCGAAAGCGATCTGCCAACCCGCTTGCGTATCGAACTCGAAGCCGTCGAAGCTGAACGGCAAAACGCTCGCGCCCGGATTGAGCTGGCCGCCGCGATCTCCGCTCTGCGTCAGGCCCTGGGCCTGCTCCCCGAACAAAAATGAGGAACCCGAACATGAGAACAACAAACACACTGGCCACTTTGGGATGGGCCGCCTGGATCGCTCTGGCGGCCCCACTGGCCTGGGCCGGTGACGGGCACGACCATGGCGAGACACCTGCCGCAACTGCTGGTTCCGCCTCGCCGCGTTTTACAGCAACGTCCGAAACCTTTGAACTGGTCGGCGTCGTCAATGGCAAGCAAGTAACGCTTTATCTCGACCGCTATGCCGACGGTAGTCCGGTCAAGGATGCCAAGCTCGAACTGGAACTCGGCGGCGTCAAAATCCCCGTCAAACCACATGCCGAGGGCGAGTTCGAGGCAACGCTGGTGCAGGAACTTAAACCAGGGGTCGTGTCGGTCGCGGCGACCGTCATTGCCGGCGAGGAAACCGACTTGCTGGCTGGCGAACTCGACATGCACGAAGAGGCGCATGCCGAAGAGGCTACCCACACCCATGGCTGGAAGGAATACGCCCTGTGGGGTGGTGCCGCCGGTGGGGGGCTGCTGCTCCTTGCCACTTTGTTGCGCCGCCTGCGCGCTACCCGTAAACCGCTTTTCGGAGGTGCCGCATGAAGCCCCGTCTGTTATTTGGCGCCCTTTGTCTTACCTTCTTGTTTTCCTCAACCTTGGTGCTGGCCGGTGACGGCCATGATCACGGCGACGCACCGCCCGCTGCCAGCGGTAGCGGCCCCAAGCGCCAGCCAGACGGCAGTGTCTTCCTGCCCAAACCGGCGCAACGCCAGATTGGTGTTCGTACCCTGCTGGTAGAGCTAGGCGAACTGCCCCGTACCCATGAACTGGCTGGCAAGGTGGTTATGGACCCGAACGCCGGCGGCAAAGTGCAGGCCATCGTCGCCGGTCGTGTCACACCGGGACCACGCGGTCTGCCGCTGCCCGGCCAAGCAGTCAAGAAGGGCGAGGTGCTCGCCTACGTCACGCCGGAGGTCGGCGGCAACAGCCGCTCCCTGGCCGAAAGCCGCCTGCGCCGCCTACGCGAACTCTCCGACACTGTGCCGCGCAAGGTCATCGAGGAAGCAGAAGCCGCCGTGGCCAACGAGCAACTGGTGGCGCCGGTCAGCGGCGTTATCGCCTCGGCCAACGTCGTCTCCGGTCAGGTGCTCGAAGCCCGCGAAACCCTGTTCGAGATCGTCAATCCGGAACGCATGCTGATCGAGGCGCTGGCTTTCGACATGGCCGTCGCCAGCGATGTGGCCGGGGCCTTTGTCGCCGTCGGTGAGCAGAAGCTGCCGCTGCGCCTGGTTGGCGTCGCCCGCAGCCTGCGCGAGCAAGCACTGCCGCTGACCTTCCGGGGTGAAGGCGGCGCTTTGGCGGCGTTGGCCGTCGGCCAGCCGGTTCGGGTCTTCGTGCAGACGCGCAGCACGGTGCCGGGCATCCGCGTGCCGATGGCGGCGCTGATGAAGAACCCTGCGAACCAGAGCATCGTCTGGATCAAGACGGCGCCGGAACGCTTTGAGCCGCGCACAGTAACCGCCGAGCCGCTGGACGGCACCCACGTGGCGGTGACCAGCGGTCTGAAAGCCGGGGATCGGGTTGCCGTCCGCGCGGCCACTCTGATTAACCAGATACGCTGAGCGGAGCCAATCATGTTCAAGTGGCTTCTCGACAACAGCCTTGCCAACCGCCTGCTGGTCATCATCGCCAGCTTGGTGCTGATGGCTTATGGGGCATTCACGCTCTCCCGCACACCGGTGGATGTGTTTCCGGACCTCAACAAACCGACGGTCACCATCATGACCGAGTCCGGCGGTATGGCCGCCGAGGAAGTGGAGCAACTGATCACCTTCCCGCTGGAAACGACCATGAACGGTCTGCCCGGTGTGGAAAGCGTGCGCTCGGTGTCCAGTGCAGGCCTCTCTTTCATTTATGTGACCTTCAACTGGAAAACAGAGATTTTCCGGGCTAGGCAAATGGTGTCTGAACGTCTTTCCTCGATGGAGGAAGGGCTGCCAGCGGGCGTCACGCCGCGCATGGGGCCGATCAGTTCGATCATGGGCGAAATCATGCAGATCGCCATTCCCATCGACACGGCGAAGATTTCGCCGATGCAGGTGCGCGAATACGCCGACTGGGTGCTGCGTCCGCGTCTGATGGCCATCGCCGGTGTGGCTCAGGTGATCCCCATCGGCGGCGAGGTCCGCCAGTTCCAGGTGCAACCGAACACGACACGCATGGCGGAGCTGGGTATCACACACGAGCAGTTAACCGGGGCGCTCAAGGGCTACTCGGCCAACACCTCCGGCGGCTTCCTCGAACTCAACGGCCGCGAATACCTGATTCGCCATCTCGGCCGCACGTCGCGTCTGGATGACCTGAAGAATCTCGCCTTGGCCGCACGCCACGGTCAACCCGTTCTATTGCGCCAAATCGCCGACGTGACCTTCGCACCCGCCATCAAGCGGGGCGATGCCGGTTTCGAGGGCAAACCGGCGGTGATTCTCGGCATCCAGAAACAGCCGACGGCGGACACCATCCATTTGACCCGGAGCATCGAGGCCGCCGTGGAGGATCTGAAGAAATCGCTGCCAGCCGGCATGGAGGCGCCCAAGGTGACCTTCCGCCAGGCGAGTTTTATCGAGTCGTCAATCAGCACGCTGCAAGGCAAGCTGATCGGGGCATCGGTCTTCGTCGCCGTCATCCTGTTCTTCTTTCTGGGCACCTTGCGCCCGACGGTGATCGCCCTAACCGCGATCCCGGTGTCGATTTTCATGACGGCGCTGGTTTTTGACTATTACGGCTTGTCGATTAACACCATGACCCTTGGTGGCCTGGCCATCGCC
Organism: Quatrionicoccus australiensis; assembly: GCF_020510425.1. Taxonomy (NCBI): domain Bacteria; kingdom Pseudomonadati; phylum Pseudomonadota; class Betaproteobacteria; order Rhodocyclales; family Azonexaceae; genus Quatrionicoccus; species Quatrionicoccus australiensis. The sequence goes on along the minus strand of NZ_JAHBAH010000002.1, from coordinate 39,248 downwards.
ATCGGTGGCCTGGTCGATGACGCGGTAGTCGGTGTCGAGAACGTGCTGCGACGGCTAAAGGAGGACCGGGCCAAACACCACGATCACCGGATGCACCCGATTGAACTGGTGGCCCATGCGACGATGGAGGTGCGTTCAGCCATCCTCTACGCAACGATCATCATCGTGCTGGTTTTCCTGCCGCTCTTCGCGCTGCCCGGCATGGAAGGGCGCTTGTTCGTGCCGCTCGGCATCGCTTTCATCGTTTCGACGCTGGCTTCGCTGGTGGTGTCGGTGACGGTGACGCCGGTGCTCTCCTTCTACCTGCTGCCCAGCATGAAGTCCCTCGACCATGGCGACACGAAACTGCTGGCCTGGCTGAAGGCCAGCTATGGCCGCAGTTTGCAGACGGTGCTCAACCATCCCAAAGCGGCGTTGGCGGCCGGTGCCGTCGCCATTCTGGTGGCAGCGGCCGCCGTGCCCTTTTTTCCCAAGACCTTCCTGCCACCCTTCAACGAGGGAACGCTGCTGATCGGAATGCGCCTCAACCCCGGCGTCACGCTGGCCGAGTCGTCGGCTCTGGCGCAACAAGCCGAGGTGCTGGTCAAGGCGGTTCCTGAAGTGGTGCACGTCGGGCGACGCAGCGGCCGGGCGGAACTGGATGAGCACGCTGAAGGTGTTCATGTTAGCGAACTGGATGTCGGTCTGAAACCGGCGTCCGAAATGACGCGCACAATGGATGAGATTTCGGCGGACATTCGCGCCCGCCTGATTAACCTGCCGGCGGCGATTGCCATCGGCCAGCCGATTTCGCACCGTATCGACCACATGCTGTCCGGCGTGCGTTCGCAGATCGCCATCAAGATTTTTGGTGACGACCTCGACACGCTACGCGGTCAGGCCGACGCCTTGCGCGGTAGGCTGGCCGGTATTCCCGGTATCGCAGATCTGGAAATCGAGAAGCAGGTGCTGGCGCCGCAGATCAAGGTCAGCGTCAACTATGCGACGGCCGCGCAATACGGCGTGCCGACGCCACAGATTCTGGCGACGCTGCAAAGCCTGGTCGAAGGCGAAAAGGTAACGCAGGTGGTCGAGGGCGGCCGGCGCTTCGCGCTGGTCGTGCGCTTGCCCGAATCGTCCCGCTCGTTGCAAGGACTGGGGCAGATTTTGCTGGAGACGCCGGGCGGCCCGATTCCCCTGTCAAAAATCGCCACCATCGAGGACGGCGACGGACCGAACCAGGTTAGCCGCGACGACGGCAAGCGGCGCATCGTGCTTTCAGCCAACGCGCAAGGGCGGGCGCTGTCCGAGATCGTCGAGGACATCCGCAAAGTCGTCGGCGAAAGCAAACTGCCTGAAGGCTACTTCATCACCCTGGGCGGGCAGTTCCAGGCGCAGGAGGAGGCTTCGCGGTTAGTTGGCCTGCTCTCCATCGTCTCGCTGGTGCTGATGTTTGTGGTGCTGTTCAGTCGCTACAAATCGGTCGTGCTGTCGGCACTGATCATGGCCAATATTCCGCTGGCGCTGGTCGGCGCAGTGCTCGGCTTGTGGATTTCCGGGCAACCGCTGTCGGTCGCCGCGCTGGTCGGCTTCATCACGCTGGCGGGCATTTCGGTGCGCAACGGGATTCTCAAAGTCAGCCACTACATCAACTTGATGCGCATGGAAGGCGAGAACTTCGACCACAAGATGATCCTGCGCGGCTCGCTGGAACGTCTTGCGCCGGTCTTGATGACGGCGCTGGTGACGGCCTTTGCGCTGGCGCCATTGCTGTTCGAAGCCGAGCGGCCGGGCACGGAAATCTTGCATCCGGTGGCGGTGGTCATTTTCTCGGGCCTGATCAGTTCGACACTGCTCGACACCTTCCTGACACCTGTCATGTTCTGGCTGTTTGGCCGCAAGGATGTGGAACGCCTGATGGCCGACCGCGATGCCGGTGCGCTTTGATTTTTTCTCAACGAAAGGAAAACCCATGAAACCGATTCATCTTCTCTCCGCTGTTTCCCTCTGCATCTCTGGCCTTGCCTTCGCCGCCGGTGGCCACGACCATGGGCATGAACACAAGCCGCTCCACGGTGGCGTCGTCAGCGAGGTCAAGGATATGGACTACGAACTGGTGGCAAAGCCGGATTTGATCCAGTTGCATTTGCGCGATCATGGCAAGCCGGTGGACGTCTCAAAATCCAGCGCCAAACTGACCATCCTCGTTGGCACCGACAAGCAGGAAGTCGAGTTGAAACCGGCAGGGCCGGCACTGGAGGCCGCAGGAAGTTTTAAGCTTGCCAACAGCAAGATTGTGGCCTTGGTATCCGTCCATGGCAAAGCACCGGCAACCGTTCGCTTCGTGTTGAAGTAGAAGGGAAGTCGCATGTCTGCGATCACAAAAGTTCTCGCAACATGTTTTCTGGGCGTGACGCTTTCCGGTTGTGTCGGGCATACCCATCGACTGGTATCAGAGAACGACTCGCCTCCCGTCACGGGCTCCTTCAGCCACGAGGGCACGCAACCGCCGGTCATGGTTCTGGAACTCGAAGGAGCGCGGTATGAGGGGCGAGGATTTGTGATCCAGCATCATCAAGACCTCGCAAAAGTGCGTCAATTATTTGGCCCCGGCAAACATTACGACCAAATTTCCAGCGGCATGGATAGAGATCACATAAGGAGTTCGGCATCGCCGGTACTGCGTACCCAAAATGGGGAAACGATTCGATGCCTGCTGGCTTGGCGTTCGGGCCAAGCTCCATCGGGATTTTGCACCAAACCTGATGGAAAGCAGATCGATGTTCGCTTCGACTGATTCCGGGTAGTCGGTTTCGGGAAGCATATAAAGCCAAAAAGGCGACAAGCCCATGGTTTTGGTTCGTGCTTCCCGAATAGCTGATTTTCCTCGTGTGGTCTCGTAATGTCATCTTGAGCTATACCCCAACCTGATGTCAGGGCTAAGCGCTTACAGAAGTCCGGATAGGGTCAAATATTCAATTTCTTGACACATGCTGTGACAGGTCATAGATTTCTACCTGACAGAATTCACTTGGGAGAGAACTTTGAAAGGTCAACGCGTCGGCTACGTCCGGGTCAGCAGCTTCGACCAGAACCCGGAGCGTCAACTGGAACAGGTTCAGGTGGACAAAGTGTTCACCGATAAGGCATCGGGCAAAAATACGCAACGGCCACAACTCGACGCACTGCTAACCTTCGTGCGCGAAGGCGATACCGTCGTAGTGCATAGCATGGATCGGCTGGCCCGCAACCTGGACGACCTGCGCCGCATGGTCCAGAAGCTGACCCAGCGCGGGGTGCGCATCGAGTTCGTCAAGGAACACCTGACTTTTACCGGTGAGGACTCGCCCATGGCGAACCTGATGCTCTCGGTCATGGGCGCGTTCGCAGAATTTGAGCGGGCCTTGATCCGCGAGCGGCAGCGTGAAGGTATCGCGCTCGCTAAACAGCGCGGCGCATACCGTGGGCGCAAGAAAGCACTGTCGCCCGAACAGGGGGCCGAATTACGGCAGCGAGCCGCCGCTGGTGAACAAAAAGCGACGCTGGCACGGGAGTTCGGGATCAGCCGGGAGACCTTGTATCAATACCTGAGAACGGACGACTGAGCATGCCGCGTCGCTCAATACTTTCCGCGACTGAACGGACGGGCTTGTTGGCCCTACCCGAAAGCCAGGATGACTTGATCCGCTACTACACCTTCAACGAAACCGACGTGGCGCTGATTCGGCAACGCCGGGGCGATGCGAATCGGCTCGGTTTTGCGGTGCAGCTCTGTCTGTTGCGTTATCCAGGGTATGCGCTGGCCAGCGACTTGGCGGTAGCGGAACCGGTCATCCAATGGGTCGCCCGTCAAGTCCGAGTTGAGACCAGCGCATGGGCCAAATACGGCGAGCGCGATGAAACACGGCGCGAACACCTCCAGGAACTACGCGCTTATCTCGGTCTGTCACCGTTTGGGCTGTCCGACTTCCGCTTTCTGGTACGTGGTCTGACCGATTTGGCCATGCAGACCGACAAGGGCTTGGTGCTCGCAACTCAAGCGCTGGAGACACTGCGGCAACGACAAGTCATTCTGCCGGCACTGACCGTCGTCGAGCGGGCCTGCGCGGAAGCCGTGACGCGTGCCAACCGGCGCATCTATCGGACTTTAACCGAACCGCTGACTGCACAGCACCGGCGCCGGCTCGACGATCTGCTAAAGATCAAACCGGAGAGAAACATCACCAAGTTGGTTTGGGTGCGCCAATCGCCCTTGAAGCCAAACTCCCGGCACATGCTGGAGCACATCGAACGTCTGAAGGCGTTCCAGGAATTGTCTCTGCCAGAGGGTATCGGCCGCCAGATCCACCAGAATCGCCTGCTGAAAATGGCACGGGAAGGCGGACAGATGACGCCGCAAGACCTTGCCAAGTTCGAGAGCGAGCGGCGTTATGCCACCCTGGTCGCACTGGCCTTGGAGGGCACAGCGACGGTGACCGATGAGGTGATTGATCTGCACGACCGCATTCTGGTCAAGCTCTTCAGTACCGCCAAGAACAAACATCAACAGCAGTTTCAGAAACAGGGCAAGGCGATCAACGACAAGGTACGGCTGTACTCGAAGATCGGCCATGCCTTGCTGGAGGCCAAACAGTCCGGCACTGATCCGTACGTCGCCATCGAGACGGTCATCCCTTGGAACGATTTCACGCAGAGCGTCACCGATGCCGATCAACTCGCCCAAGCTGAGTCGTTCGATCACCTGCATCTGGTCAGTGAACAATTCAATACGCTGCGCCGCTACACGCCGGAATTCCTGGATGTGCTCAAGCTGCGCGCAGCACCGGCAGCATGGGGCGTGCTGGACGCCATTGAAGTAGTGCGTGGCATGAATTCCGACAGCGCACGAAAGGTGCCGGCGGACGCGCCGACAGCCTTCATCAAACCTCGTTGGAAATCACTGGTCTTCACCGATGGCGAAATCGACCGCCGTTTTTATGAAATCTGCGCCCTCTCCGAACTGAAGAACGCGCTTCGCTCCGGGGATATATGGGTGCAAGGCTCCCGCCAGTTCCGTGACTTTGACGAATACCTGTTGCCGGTCGAGAAGTTTGTCACACTCAAGCAGGCGAAAACCTTACCGATTACCGTGAATCCGGACTGCGACCAATACCTGCATGAGCGGTTGCACCTGCTGGAAGAGCAACTGGCGACAGTCAATCGTTTGGCGCTGGCGAACGAGTTGCCGGACGCCATCATCACCGACTCCGGCCTGAAGATCACGCCGCTGGATGCCGTTGTTCCCGAAGCGGCGCAAACGCTGATCGACCAGACCGGGATGTACTTGCCACGCATCAAGATCACCGAGTTGCTGATGGACGTAGACGACTGGACGGACTTCACCCGCCATTTCGTTCATCTGAAGGATGGAGAACCGGTCAAGGATCGGACGCTCTTGCTTTCGGCCATCCTGGCGGATGCCATCAACTTGGGGCTGACTAAAATGGCCGAGTCCTGCCCCGGTGCGACCTACGCCAAGCTGGCCTGGCTGCAAGCCTGGCACGTTCGTGACGAAACCTACTCAGCCGGGCTGGCCGATCTGGTGAATACCCAGTTCCGCCATACCTTTGCCGCGAATTGGGGCGACGGCACCACGTCATCTTCGGATGGACAGCGCTTTCGGGCCGGTGGCAAAGGCGAGAGCACCGGCCACGTCAATCCGAAGTACGGCCATGAGCCGGGCAGACTGTTTTACACCCACATTTCGGACCAGTACGCACCGTTCAGCACGAAGGTGGTCAACGTCGGCGTGCGTGATTCCACCTACGTGCTCGACGGCCTGCTATACCACGAATCTGACTTGCGGATCGAGGAGCACTACACCGACACGGCCGGCTTCACCGATCACGTATTTGCCTTGATGCACCTACTGGGGTTTCGTTTTGCGCCGCGCATTCGTGACCTGAAAGACACCAAGCTGTATGTGCCAAAGAACGAACAGGACTACCCAGCACTGAACACGATGATCGGCGGCACGCTGAATATCAAGCATGTTCGCGCCCATTGGGATGAGATTTTACGGCTGGCGGCGTCAATCAAGCAGGGCACGGTGACCGCCTCATTGATGCTGCGAAAACTTGGCAGCTACCCGCGCCAGAATGGCTTGGCGGTTGCGCTGCGCGAACTGGGGCGGATCGAGCGCACGCTGTTTATCCTGGACTGGCTGCAAAATGTCGAGTTGCGCCGCCGTGTCCATGCCGGGTTGAACAAGGGCGAGGCGCGTAACGCGCTGGCCCGGGCCGTGTTCTTCAACCGGTTGGGCGAAATCCGCGACCGCAGTTTTGAGCAGCAGCGCTATCGCGCCAGCGGCCTCAATCTGGTGACAGCCGCCATCGTTTTGTGGAACACCGTCTATCTCGACCGTGCAACGCTGGCGCTGCGAGAGACCGGCAAACCCATCAATGACGGACTGCTGCAATATCTGTCGCCGTTGGGCTGGGAGCACATCAATCTGACCGGTGATTACGTCTGGCGGCAAAACCGGAAGGTTGAGGATGGGCAGTTTCGGTCGCTACGCAGCAGTGGAAAGTCTTAGCGTACGATTTTTTCCGAATTCTGCGGCGACCCCTTGTCGACGACGAGCACGTCGCCCTCGAAGATCTCGGCGCCTTCCATCGAATCGCCTTGAACGGGGAAGAAAAATGTCGAGACCGGATTCCGTACCAGGTAGTCGTTGATGTCGAGGCGTTTGTCCTCGTAGTCGGCGGCTGGGGAGGGGAATCCCGCCGAAACCTTCACCCCGTCGAGCGGCAAGGGAAGCGGCGGGGGGGATTCCGCGGCCGCCCGGAACCCGAACGGCAGGCCATCGGGGGCTCGGAATCGTGAGGAAAGGGGAGCTACGGGCATCGTGGAGGCGCATATATACTGTTAATAAACACAGTATATACCACTGTGCAACGGAGCCGATGCGAAGGAGCGGGCGGATTACCGGATAGGCGTTTTTGAAAGCATGAGGGCTAAGCCCCGTTCCGTGATTGGGAGGGCGCGGTACCATTCAGGAAGAAGCGGCAAACCCCTAACAGCTTCCGCACGATCGAACGAAGCCCGGAGCTCGACGAGTTGTTCTGACGCCCTGGAAAGTTCAGGGAAGCGTTCTACGAATTTCGCGGCGAGCTTCCTAGCGTCGTCGCCGGCGTCCTCCCAGCCGAAGAACGGCTTGCCCTCTTTCGCGCAGTACGAAGCCGAGTGACCTGATTCGGCTGGTATCCAGCCTTCCGAACGAATGTTGATCGTGATTCTCGACGAGGGCCTCTACGGCGACTGGCTCTTCGCCCCGGTTTCGGCGAGCCGGGAGTTCCTCCGGCAATACCCTTCCGACGGCCTATTTCCTGAAGCGCGGCCGATTCGGTAGGCGTTCCGCGTTTTTCAGATTTTTTCGACCGTCGGCGCGGACGGAGCATTGCGAATATGGACGTACCTTTCGAATCGCGGAGCCAATCCCGGCAACGCATCAAGACTCTTCGAAAGGAAAATCCCATGGCCAAGTCCAATTCCAACTCTGGCGCCCGTACCGCTATGACCCCATCAGCTGCTGCACGCATTCAGGGCGCCACCGCCCGCTCTACCGGCGGAATCGTCGCGAAGGGCTCCTTCGCTGCCCGCGCCCAGTCGGTCGCAGCACGTAACGGCGCTGGCAAATCCGGGAACGGCAAGTAACCGAACGATCCTCCCGGACAGGCAGCGCCGCCCGGGAGTCTGGAGCCGACGATGAAATACAGCAACGACAGAAACGTCTCGGAAATCGTCCGGGACGGATGGCGATATCATATGGGCGGCCGGCACGGAAAACTCGTCTCGCCCACCGGAAGACGGATACCGGTACCCTGCACCCCGAGCGACCACCGGGCCTTCCTCAATTTCAAACGCGATCTCCGCAAACTCCTGGTTGGCTGCGAAACATGAACGAAACCGAAAAATTACTGCCGCCCTATCCGCGCCTCGGCGAAATATACCGGGCTGCTGCCGTGGCAATCGGCACGAAGGCCGGCAATCGCTACGTCGACCGGTTGGCCCGCGAAGGCGAGTTCGACTGGACCTTGCTGCCGGACCTCGGCGACGAACTCCTAGTCGGGCCGCTGGCCAAGAGCGTCGATCCCGAGTTCGCTGACCTCGTGGCCCAAACCGTCTCGTACGTCCACGCGAGCTACGTGAATCTCGTATCGAACGTGCCCCTGGACAGCCTGGATCGGAAGGAGGCGTTGCCGCTTCTCGTTGAGCACTATTTCGCCCCGCACGCACTCGGCCTGATTTTCGGGACGAGGAAAGGGTTCGGCGGACCGGACCTGATGAAGCTTTTCGATCCCGACTTGCGTCCCGTCTCCGTCGTCCTGGAGTGGCTCAACCAGGCGGAAAATCGGCCGCTGGCCAGGGTGGCGTTTCCCGAAGCGACCACTGCGGATCGTGCCGAATTCGAAATGGTACGGAAATGGGCGGATGGTACGAATCTGCCCGACAGCCAGAGCATCTTCCTGTTCGCTAAAGCTCTGGAGAAGGTTGGTGGCGTCAGTGCCGAAAAGATCCAGAACCTTCGCATTTGGCTGACCGTCGCCCGTGCCCTCGCTCATCTGGAAAAAGAATCCCCACTACCGTTCCGCGGTTTCATGCGCCGGCACTTATTGCTCGGCATGCCTGACATCGATATTGGGCGAATCCTTTCGACGGCAGTGATCGAATCAGGCCGACGCTATTCCGAACTCACGCTCCCCGTTCTAACGCTCTACGAGAACCTGAAGCGCACCACGGGGAAAGAAGCCGGAGACCAGGAGAAAACCAAGGCTGAGCTCGATGAGTACGAACGCGCGGCCAACCGGCTCGAACCGGAAGGCCGGACGCGTTTCCATACCGAATGGCTTCGCGGCCGCTGGCACGCGCTTTCCGGGGACTTCGATACGGCCCTTGCCTTCTATGAACGCGCTGCCGAGCTCGCCAATTACCGGGCGGGCGACCAGCAGAGACGCATCGTCGAGGAAGCGCTCGTGCTGGCGGCGTACCTCGGGAGGAAACCCGTCCTCAAGAGGCTCAAGCACCGTGCGGTAGCGTTCGGTCTGTTCATGGAGCCGCTCGCGGGCGACGTGGTGGAGAATTGGGAGCTCGATCATCTCGTTCAGAATTTCCACCTGGTATTTCCGGAACGCGGAAGGTTTCCGGAAGCTCCGGCAGCCGATCTTCGATCAGCCACCCTGCCGTTCCTGGCAATCGACGAGGACGAAATCGCGCGGATCAAGCCCGATACCGGGAAACCCGACCGGATCGTCTCAGTGCGGTTTCCGGACGGCCAGGTGCGACGTTGGCCCCAACTTCGTATGTTCGCCTCATTCAACCGCGTCGAGGAAGTGGAGCTCCTGCTCTCGAAGGGAGCGCCGGTCGACCAGTTGGATCCGTCTGGCGGCTCCGCCCTGCTCTGCGCGATCCAGGAAGCGGAACAATCCGGCGACCGCAGGGTGTTGGACGCCCTTCTCCGGCATACGCATTCGAAAGCCTCCCTCGACAGCGTTACCGCGAAGAAACGGCTTACGCCCCTACTTTGCGCCGTAGAACTGGGAGAGCCGGACGTCGTTGGGAAACTGTTGGCCATGGGGGCTTCTGCCGACCTGAGGGGCAACGTCGTCCAAGAAACGCCGCTGTATTCGGCGGTAACGAAAATCGGCGTGGTCCGGAATCCGGGTATGCTCTACGGCTACCTGTACCGGTCACTGGAGTCGAATCCCGACATGGTCAAAAGGGAGGTGATGCGGCGGTACGGAGTGTCGATGGCCGGCGTTTTCGGCGACGGGAGGGGTATCGCCCAACTGCGAGAAGCCCCCCGCTATGCCGAATTGTTCGAATCGCTCGTGTCGGCGATGGTCGAAGAGCGGACTCGCAGGCACAACCTCCCGAAATTGATCCGGATCGTCGAATTGCTTCTGCAGAACGGGGCGAATCCCAACTCACTACACCGTTATCCGACGCCCGGAAGGACGCCTCTCATGCTCGCGGCGGAAAACAACTCCGGCTGGGCGTTCGATCTGATGGTCCGGCACGGCGGGGATCCGTATCGGCCGGATGCTGCAGGTTTGGACTGCCCGAAGATCGCGATGGGATTCTCTGCTGCCGAGGTCGTAGACTACATGCGAAGCAACGGAATCATGTGACCCGGAAACGGAACTCTAGTCACGGCAGACGGAATGCCCCCGCCTAGAAATTGGCCCACCTCCCGGAAAGTGCAAGGTAGTACGGAGTCTCGACCTTGCCTTCAGGGCTGGCTGGGGGCCGTATCCGCTCTAGCAGCTTGAGCAAGATACCACCCGAGCATGACAAAAATGCCCGCTCAGGAGCATTTCCGGCAGAACACCTCCCTCAGCGTAGGAGGGCCGCAGGTAACGTACCGCGGCGTGGCGCAAGAGAATCATCGCGAGTTCGATGTGCAGGTGTGAAGGGCAGGGCAGGGGGCTCGATCCTGTGGTTTTCCGATTGGATTCGAGCGCTGCGTCCGGTCTAGGGCTAAAACTTCACTAGTTGGGCCATCACATTAGTCATTTCCGCAAGCCTAGCCTTGTCTATTTTCTTCGCGCGCTCGGAGGTGGCAAGGTAAGTATCTTTTGCGAGAGCATCAACACCCTCAAAGAATCGAACAACATTCTCAAGGAATGCGCGCTCCGTTTCTGGCATAGGTTCGCGCGCAGACTCCAGCATTTCCAGCATGTCCTTGGCTATCTTTGCTACCGTCCCCGCATTGTTAATTAGTCGGATAGTTTGCGGTAAAAAACAGTCGCGCCCCATCTGATCTCTGAGCACGAGAGATATAGCATTTAATTCAGCATTCGCTGATAACTTCTTTTGCCGATCTCGCCAGGCTTTACATCGCTCGGATGATGATTTGTAAACGCCTGGCCGACCAGGCTTTCGCTTCTTGATTTCCACCGATTTCCTGTATTTCGTTCGAACGAAATTGCTATTTTTAAAGAAAAACACGGGGAAAACAATGGCGAAAAACTGACAAATGATGCGAACCGATGCGAACCCTAGCTGTTATTTCCCATTATATGGAATTATGGGAAATAACTTTTCCCGCTATTTCCCATTATTAGGACTTATGGGAAATAACTTTTCCCGCTCCTCGATGGTGGGCGCCTCCCTTACACGGCGCAAGGAAACCGCCCATTGCTTCGTGTCGATCCGATCGTGATACTCGTAGGGGATTTCAACCGGGTCTTTGCCGTTGGAAAAGGCACGGCGATAGCTGCAAACCTCATGTTGGGCTTCATCAAGGATTGCGAAGTCGTAGGGGCCGTTCCAGCCTGAACCAACCTCGAAGCTCAACTGCTTGAGCCGGAATACGTCATCAAGCCTGTGTAGATGCGACGGAGCAAATCGGGAAAAAGCTGGACCTCCAGCCGACCCGCCGGATACCTTATGGTGCCCCGATCTTTGACGCCTTTGGCCTGACCCGGCCCGAAGCAATCAAACACCCGCGCGCCGCGCTGCTGCTAAAATTTGGCTGCGCGCTGGACCTTGAACTCTGCGGTTGATTACCTCTCTCTTCGCCCCAATGTCTTCAACGGACTTTCACATGGCAACTCCCGATTACAGCAGCCTGGATGCCGAAATCCTCACGCAGATTGCGCAGAGCAATCGTACCTACACCGCGCTCGTGAGCAGGCTTGAAAACGAAGCCAAGGTCTTCTGCACCACGCCAAAGCAGGAACCTTGGCGAGTCATTAACCGCCGCCTGCAGGCGCTGCGCAAGAAGGGGCAGATTGGTTTCAATACGAAGCTCGGTTGGCGCCGCCGTAACACCGCCGGCGAGTACATCGACTAGCCGGATGCCGCGCAAGAAGAACACCGGCGCCAACGCGGCGCCATCCATCCATACCGCAACCGAGTCGGTGATCTGCCCGCACTGCGGGACTGAGTTCAAGGTCAGCAAACACCGGCTGATGACAGCGAAGACTGCCCCTTGCTGCTCACGTCCGTGTGGCATTGCGTTTCGCACCGGTGTTGCCTCGACAGCGAATGTGCCGTGGAAAACATCGAGACTGCTTCAAGAGTTCGATGGGGCCGTCGCCAGCCTGCCTAGCGGCCTGATCCGCAGTTGGTGGGAGCAAGAACGTTCCGATGGGCATTCGCCGGTCAAAATACTTGCGCGCCTCAACGCCGCATTGGCGAGCAATTACGGCACCGCGCACCCCCAAGTATGGGTATCCAGGGACTCATTGCCGCCCTCGGTCAGGCGCTACATGATGGCGCTGGTCCTTAATCGCTATCTGCCGCCGGCACTATTTTCCGAGTCGCTTGTCGAAGGCCTGCTCTAGGGCTTCGTGGAGCGTCCGGACGGAAAATGAGTAAAGCGGCTCGTGTCGGTATAATGGAAGCTGATCATTGAAGAGCGACAGCAGACAAATCGCCGACAAAGCAATGGTCAAAGGAGGGCTTTACTCATCCAGCAACAGCAACACTCAATTGGTGAGCAAAACTCTATGACCTCTTTAGCAGAATTGTCGCAAATCGAAAGCAATCGGAACACCGGTGGGGCACAAAAGGCTCGAATCCTGGCCGTCGATGACACGCCAGATATTCTGATGCTTCTGAAACTGCTGCTCGGCCTCGACTATGATGTGACAACGGCAACATCGGGCGACGAAGCGATCAACGCAGTTAAAGATAAGACCTTTGACCTGATCATTCTCGATGTGATGATGCCCGGCTTGTCAGGCTTTGAGACGCTGCAGCGCCTGCAGCTTCTTCCGAATTTCGGCACAACGCCGGTAATCTTCCTGACCGCCGCTGATGATGCGGCCAACGAACTGCATGGCCTTGGCCTCGGCGCTCATGACTACATCGCAAAACCCTTCAAGCCCTCCTTGTTGCTGCTCCGAATCAACAACATCGTGCAGCGGATCACGATTCAGAAGGAACTCAGCTCAGCTTTGAACTCCAGGGCGAAAAGTGAAGAACGCCTGCGCTTCGTCATGGAGGCCACAGGGGAGGGCATTTGGGATTGGCTGGTGGCTTCTGATTCGCTGATCAATAACGCCTCATGGTGTCGCATCGTTGGCCTGGACGAACACAAACTTGAGCATTCGATGGCTTTCGTGAAATCACTGATCCATCCCGAAGACCTTGAGTTGGTATCGCGTGCTCTCGATGCCTGCCTCGACCACGACGAACCGCTGGCCATCGAACATCGCGTCAGGCATGCCAATGGTCACTATGTGTGGGTTGAGAAAAAGGGGAGAGTGGTCGAGCGCAGTGAGGACGGTACCGCTGTTCGCATGGTCTGCTCCGTGCGTGACATATCTGAACGCAAGAAAATGGAAGCAGAGTATCGGCGCCTCGCGCTCTTTGACCCCCTGACCGGCCTCCCGAATCGCCGGCTGCTGATCGATCGTCTCCAGCAAACCATCTCGCAATACCGCCGCGACGGCGAAAGCGGCGCAATCTTGTTCATCGACATGGACCGTTTCAAGGAGGTGAATGACACCTACGGGCACGATACCGGCGATCAACTGTTGATTGAGGTTGGCCGGCGCCTGTCCGCTTGCATCCGGACAAGCGATACCGTGGCCAGGCTGGGCGGCGATGAGTTTGTCGTTATGCTCACTCAGCTTCATGAAGACCGCGAGGCAAACAAGGGCTACGCTGCGAAGGTCGCGCAGAAGATCCTCGAATCCTTGGGAAAGCCCTACCACCTGGGGCCGGTGGTCTGCAGTTCGTCTCCAAGTATCGGCCTTGTCATGTTCTCCGGGACCGAAGGCGAAACGGTTGACTCCCTGATCAGGAATGCCGATACCGTCATGTACGAAGCCAAGCAATCTGGGAGAAACAGTCTGCGAATCGCCGATTAGGGCAGGGCGATGCAATTATCGCCAATTGCATCGCCACCATTCCTGTTCGATTACAGCATTTTAGCCGGTGGAAAGCCAAGATTGGCAGCCTCGTGATGCCGTCCGACGTTTCTTCTGAAGAAATGAACGAAGCCTTGGTAGACGCGGAAGCGTGGGGACAATGCTACTACCGGAATGATGAACATGAACCACCAGCTCTATTCCGAGATGAACCAGCATTGTTGCAGGCTTGGCAGTATGGCTATCTCAGTCATTCAAAGTCTACATTGCGTAACGTCAGGTCAGTAGTCAATAGCAGATTGCCCTGAGCCAAAAAGATATACGCGGCTTGCCCCCAAGCACATCAAGGGTGCGATGAGCCAGGTTGACCGCTACCTTGATGCGGCTGAACGGGCTAATACCGGTTGCTACCGGTGCCCATGATTGACACTCAGCGATTCGGTCCCGGCCCCATTCCCCCACCGGGACCCATTCCCCCCATACCGCCGCCCGGTCCCATGCCGCGACCTTGTCCGCCTCCTTGAGCAGGTGGGGTATCCGGTAAGGTCACGCCTTGTTGCTTGGCGCGCAATTGCATCTGTTCATGATGTTGCAGCCGGACTTGCTCACGCTGTTCAGCAGTTTTAGCGGCCTGCATCTTGTTGCGATGCTCAATGCGTTCCTGATTGGTCATCAGTTGGCTGCCGTAAATCGGGACATCCGCGGCAAAGGAAGCTGTCGACGCCATCAAACCCAACGCAATAGCTGACAGGGCAATCTTCGAAGTGTTCGTGGTCATTTTTCTCTCCCAAAAGACTAATCCATCACTACTGTGAAATACCTCTGATGAAACTGGCGAGGTGTTTTTCCATCCCGTCACTTCATTTATAGCCGCTATGACACAGAAATCAGTCTCCGTAACAATGAGTTGCAACTGGCAACAAGAATATTAGACAAAACTGAAATTGCTTGGCTATACTTGTAAGTAACTTATTACATACAAGTAACCATGTCCCTTAACGCTCGCCAATCAACCGAGTCCCGTCAGGCAGAAATCATTGCCACAATGGTCGCCCTGGCTGCCGAGCGAAACCCCGCCGACGTCACGACGACGGATATTGCCAAGGCGATGAATGTGACGCAGGGTGCGCTGTTCCGCCACTTTCCGACCAAAGAGGCGATTCGACTGGCCGTCATCGAATGGACAGAGACGCAACTGATGGCCAAACTAGGGGACGCACAAGCGTCGGCACCCGATGTCTTGAGCGGTCTGGAAGCAATGTTCCTGGCGCACGTAAAATTCATACGTGAATTTCCTGGTGTTCCACGCCTGGTCTTTGCCGAACTCCAGCAACCGGATAGCTCGCCTGTGCGGCAGCGCGTTCAACAAATCATGCGGCGCTATCGGCAGATGTTGGCTGAAACCTTGGGCAAAGCCAAAGCAGCCCAGTTGATAAGAGACGATGTCGATGTCCAGGCTGCCGCTGCACTATTTCTCGGCGCCATCCAGGGGCTGGTGATGCAGTCCATGCTCGGGGGAGCCTCCTCGGATGCTGATGAGCCGGTAATTGGGATTCTCCAGCTCTATCTTGCCGGCCTAGGAGCCAAATCATGAAACCCAGCCAGTTCATTAGCCGTAAGCTTGGACTCGGGCTTTTCGCCGCAATCCTCGTCGTCGGATTTGGCGTGGTTATCGCTCGCTCAGGCCCGTTATCTCCCATCCAGGTCACCACACTCCGTGTGGAGTCCGGCTCGCTGTCCCCAGCGATATTCGGCATTGGGACGGTCGAAGCCCGCCGTAGTTATCTCATCGGTCCAACGGCTGCGGGACGCGTCAAAGCCGTGCATGTGGATGTGGGCGAGACGGTCAAGGCGGGGCAGTTGCTGGCCGAAATCGACCCCGTTGATCTCGATGAACGCCTGCGCTCGACAGAAGCCGCTTATGCCCGGGCGGCCAGTGGCGTCACGGCCGCTGAAGCACAGCGCAAGGATGCCGTGGCCAGACGCCAACTCGCCGAACTCAATGCCAGACGCTATCGCGACCTGGGCGGAAGGAATTTCGTCAGCCCCAGCGCGGTAGAAGGCAAGCAGCAGGAACTGGATTCAGCTCAGGCCGCGCTTGAGGCCAGCGAAGCCAACCTGCAAGGCGCCCGTCAGGAGCAACTTCGGCTGAAGGCTGACCAGGACGGCATTCGGCAACAACGCGGCAACCTGCGCCTGCTGGCCCCGCGGGATGGCTTGGTAACGAGTCGCGATGCGGAGCCCGGCTCGACAGTGATTGCCGGCCAGGCGGTCCTCCGCCTGGTGGAACCGGACAGCCTCTGGGTCAAGGCGCGCCTCGATCAAGGGCGCTCGCGCGGCCTGGCTGTAGGGCAGGCGGCGGATATTGTTTTGCGCAGCAATGCCTCGACCCAGCATCCCGGCAAGGTGGCGCGTATCGAGCCGGTTAGCGACAGCGTCACGGAGGAGCGCATCGCGCAAATCACGTTCGAGCGCATCCCCGAGGGACTGAGCGTTGGCGAAATGACCGAAGTCACCGTGAAGACCGGGGCAGCCCAATCCGGGTTGCTGCTCCCGAACGCCGCCATCAAACAGATGGCGCAGGGCAGCGGCGTCTGGAAACTCAAGGATGGCAAGCCCAGTCTGACTCCGGTGAAGCTGGGCAGCACCAGTCTCGAGGGCAACGTGCAGATTCTCTATGGCTTGGCGGCTGGCGACGAGGTGGTCATTCACAGCGAGCGTGACCTCAATGAGGGCGCCCGCATCAAGGTGGTCAGCCAACTCGTGGGGAATCCCAAGTGATTAGCCTGGCCGGGCGGGACATCCTGCACTCCTGGTCAAAGTTCGTTCTGACCGGTATCGGCCTGGGTTTGTTGATTGGCGTGACCCTGACCATGGCCGGCGTTTATCGCGGCATGGTCGACGATGCCAAGGCATTGCTCAATAACAGCGGTGCCGATATCTGGGTAGTGCAACAGGAGACCCAGGGGCCTTACGCCGAATCGTCGAGTCTGCGCGACGACGTTTATCGGGCCTTGCTGGCGCAGCCAGGGGTTTCCCGTGCGGCCAATGTCACCTATTTGACGATGCAGGTCCGCCTTGGCAATACCGATGTCCGGGCCATGGTGGTCGGCTTTGAACCCGGGCAACCCGGCGAGCCGGGATACCTGGTCGCTGGCCGGCAGATTACTCGTAGCCATTACGAGGCGGTGGCCGATGTGAAGACCGGCTTTCAATTGGGCGACACGATACGCATCCGCCGCCACGACTATCGCGTGGTTGGCCTGACCCGGCGGATGGTCTCGTCGGGCGGCGACCCGATGGTCTTCATCCCGCTCAAGGATGCGCAGGAAGCGCAGTTTCTCAAGGACAACGATGCCATTCTCAATGAGCGGGCCCGCACCACGGCCAATCCAAACCTGAACCGACCCGGTGTACCGGGCCTGCTCGATGCCATCCTGGCGTCACAGAACGCCAATCACAACGTCAATGCGGTGCTCATTCAGATTGTCCCTGGCACCGAGCCGGAACAAGTAGCGACTGAGATTCGCCGCTGGAAGCATCTGCAAGCCTTTACCCGCGCTCAGATGGAAGAAATTCTGGTCTCCAAGCTGATTGCCACCTCGGCCAAGCAAATCGGCATGTTCCTGGTCATCCTGGCCATCGTCAGCGCCGCCATCGTCGCCTTCATCATCTACACCATGACGCTGGGCAAGATACGGGAGATAGCCGTTCTGAAGCTTATCGGTACCCGCAACCGGACGATTGCCGGGATGATTCTGCAGCAGGCCATGGGGCTGGGCCTCATCGGGTTCATGGTCGGCAAGACCGCCGCCACCGTCTGGGCGCCATTTTTCCCGAAATTCGTCCTGCTCGAGCCAGGGGATGCAGTACGCGGATTCATCGTGGTGATGCTCATCTGCGCCCTGGCCAGCACGCTGGCCATCCGGGTCGCCTTGCGTGTCGACCCGGCAACGGCCATCGGAGGCTAATGTGAAAGGTTTCGGGATTCATATCGAGGGGCTGCGCAAACGCTACGGCGAAGGCGATACGGCGGTCGACGCCCTGAAAGACGTCAATATGACCGTTGCGCCGGGCGAGGTGGTCGGCCTGATTGGGCCGTCGGGTTCGGGCAAAAGTACCCTGCTGAAATGCCTGGGCGCCGTCATCGAGCCGACGGCAGGCCGGATGACCCTGGGCGACGAGGTGATTTTCGCGGATGGCTGGAAGATTCCGGACCTCAGAGCCTTGCGCCGCGACCGGATTGGCTTTGTGTTTCAGGCGCCGTACCTGATTCCATTTCTCGACGTCACCGACAACGTGGCCTTGTTGCCGATGCTGGCCGGCAAACCGAATGGCGAAGCGCGCAAGCGGGCGAAAGAACTGCTGGATGCGCTCGATGTTGGCCACCGTGCCAAGGCAAATCCCTCACAGCTCTCCGGTGGCGAGCAGCAACGTGTGGCAATTGCCCGGGCCTTGGCTAATCAACCGCCGGTGATTCTGGCGGATGAACCGACGGCACCACTGGATAGCGAACGGGCGCTCAGCGTCGTGCGCATTCTCAACGACATGGCCCGGCAGTTTCGAACCGCCATCATCGTGGTTACCCACGACGAGAAAATCATTCCCACCTTCAAGCGCATTTATCACATCCGGGATGGAAAAACCTTTGAAGAGCAGGGACTCGGGGCTGGCCAGCCTGAAATCTGACAGCTCAGCGTTGTATCCAAGTATTCATCAGAACGCAGAACATGTTCTTTGTTCTCATTTTCTTGATTCTGGCGGCAACGACTTCTTACCTGTTCCCGGAGTGGTCGTGGGTCACAATCTTGTTGGTGTCGTTCAGCTGTGTGGATACGTTGCCGATACTGCTCGCACGAAGCGGAAGTAACTAGAGACAGAAGCGTGTTGGTCCGTTCATCCAGATACGGATGGCTGCTTAGTTTTCAGAAGCAGCCATTTTTCATGGAAATGACCACCGGCCGCTTTGGCCGACATCCGGTCTATCCCTAGCTCGCCATCGCCCGCGGCACCCCCTCCCAATCCGTCGTATATCGCGGCGACAGATTGCCTCTGCGCATTTGCCAGGACTTTGTCACTCCCTCTGCTGCCAATCGCAACGAACCGCGCCCATACCGCCCATTGATTGCATCAAGCGTTGCCATCAGTTTGTCATTGCGCCTTGGCTCCTGGCTGCTAGGTACGAACAACGAGAATTGCTGGTTGGCTCGCGGAACGATCTCCATCAAGGTAATTCCCGCCTTGTGATAACCGTACCCAGGCCGATATATCTGCCGTAGCAGACGTAGCCCCCACAGAGTCAGCAACCGAGTATCGGCACTCGCTTCAGGCAGAGGGATGGTCATCGCCCGCTGATACTGTGGCACTTCCGGCTTGAAGATATTGGTCCGGATATAGATCTGCAACGCCCCAGCCAGGGCATCCTGCGCCCGCAGTTTTTCGGCTGCCCTGGCAATGTAACTGGCCACGGCCTCCTCTAGTTCTGCCCGGTCATAAACCAATGTTCCGAATGACCGGCTACTCATAATCTGTTGCTTGTCGGGAACGACCTCTTCCAGATTGAGACAAGACACGCCACGCAACTCACGAACAGTGCGTTCCAGCACTACTGAGAATTGACTACGTAGGGTTTCGGCATCCGCATCGTGTAGTTGGCGAACAGTACCAATGCCCATGGATTCGAGTCTGGCGGTGATCTTTCGGCCGACACCCCAGACCTCCCCGACATCGATCCGGTCGAACAAAGCCAGGCGCTCCATGGCCGGCATCGTCGTGAAGTCGCAGACGCCAGCCTCCCCGGCCAGCTTCTTCTTCGCACAGTGATTGGCGAGCTTGGCTAAGGTTTTGGTGGGGCCAATACCGACACAGACGGCGAGGCCTAGCCAGTCAGCGATTCGTTGCCTGATCTCGGCACCATAGGTGAGATATCCGATACGCTCATAGCCGGAAAGATCGAGAAAGCTCTCATCGATGCTGTAGACCTCGATATTCGGTGAAAAAGATGAAAGGATTTCCACCACCCGATTGCTCATGTCGGCATAGAGCGCATAGTTGGAGCTGAAGGCGACGATCCCATAGCGTTTTGCATCCTGCTGGATCTTGAACCAGGGAATGCCCATCGGAATGCCAAGCGCTTTGACCTCAGCCGATCGGGCTACGACGCAGCCGTCGTTATTGGAGAGCACGACGACCGGCGTGTCTTTAAGCTTGGGATTAAATAGCTTCTCGCAGGAAGCGTAGAAGTTGTTGCAATCCACCAGTGCGAACACCGCCATGTTTCAGGCACCAAAGTGCTTGAACTTGCCAGTGACCACTCCCCAGATCAGGAGCTCCATGCCATCCTGGATTTCCAACGGCGGATAGCTCGAGTTCTCGGCTAACAAGGCCACCCTGCCACCCCACTGGTACAGCCGTTTGACCAAGCGTTCGCCATCGACAAAGGCAACGACGATCTGTCCGTGCCGGGGCCGGATGCTCTTGTCGACCACCAGGATGTCGCCGTCGAAGATCTCGGCTCCCTGCATGGAGTCCCCCTCCACCGAGAAGAAGAAAGTCGAGATCGGATTGCGTACCAGGTACTCATTGATGTCGAGGCGCTTGTCAGCATAGTCGGCCGCCGGACTGGGAAAGCCAGCAGAGACACGCACCTCGTCAATCGGCAATGGCTGGCGTGGCGCGCCCGGCAAGGGAACAAACACACCAGGCAGATTATCCAGGCGTAAGCACAACTCAGGCATGAGCCAGCTCGGGGTAGTGCTCGGTCAGCGTGTGATATTCGCGCTCACTGTCGGAAACGAGGACAGATGAGCACTCCGGACAGATCAGGCTCAAATAGCCTTCGATGGTGGCTTGTTCCTGTTCGTTACTCGCTAGTGGGGCATGGCAGTGTGGGCAGACGATACGAATCATGTTCGGCTCCTTATTACGAGTGCTGTATATTCGTACAGTACTTAGCGGAGCGCAACACTGTATGCATTTCGAATCGCTCACCAGATCCGTGAAATCCGCCGACACATCTGGGTTACAGGGGAGGTTTGACGAAAGGGAAATTAAAGTACGTTAAGCCTTTGGAATTGGTAGTAACGGCCTGAATCCGCCTTTCTCGACCCTCCGATGCTGTTTCCAGGCGTAGTCGCCAGTCAGATTGATATGGTTCCAGTGAATCGGCGCAACATGCTTGAGCAACGCCTCATCAATGGGATATTCCTGGGCACGCATCGCGTTGACTGCCCGTTCCAAGTAGACCGTATTCCACAAGATAATCGCCGCCACAACCAGATTGAGGCCACTGGCTCGGTGACGTTGAAGCTCGTAGGTGCGATCCCGGATTTCGCCAAGCCGGTTGAAGCATACGGCGCGAGCCAATGTGTTTTTCGCCTCACCCTTGTTCAGGCCGGCAGTCACGCGCTGGCGCAAGCGCGGGTCGAGCAGCCAGTCCAGCGCAAAAATAGTGCGCTCGATGCGCCCAATTTCGCGCAGTGCAAGCGCCAGGCCGTTTTGTCGTGGATAGCTGGCAAGCTTGCGCAACATCAGCGATGCTGTCACGGTGCCTTGTTTGATTGACGTGACCAGGCGCAGATATTCCTGCCATTGCGTCAGAATAATTTTCTGATTGATTTTTTCACCAAGAAAGTTCGCCAGCGCCGGGTAATTCTTCGGGTCATCGGGTACGAACAGGTTCTTGTCCTTGAGGTCACGAATACGGGGTGCGAAGCGGAAGCCAAGTGGCGGGCACAATGCAAATATGTGATCGGTAAAGCCGTTGGTGTCCGTATAGTGTTCCTCGATGTTCAGTTCCGATTCGTGGTACAGCAAACCATCCAGCACATGCGTCGCGTCGCGTATTGTTGAGGTGATGGCCTTGATGTGATACGGCGCGTATTGGTCGGAAATATGCGTATAGAAGTTGATTCCGGGATCTGAACCGTACCGTAAGTTGACCTGTCCGGTTTGCCCGCCACGACCGCCAACCTTGTAGTTCTGACCATCCGATGAAGAAGTCTTGCCCGTGCCCCAATGCGACGCGAACGGCAATCGATGCTGGTAGTTGACCAATTCGGCCAACCCTTTTGAATACGATTCATCACGAACGTGCCAGGCGCGCACGGTATCAAGTTTGTTGAACGTCGTTCCCGGACATGCCTCCGCCATTTTTGTCAGCCCCAGGTTGATGGCGTCGGCCAGGATCACTGTCAGCAATGCCGACCTGTCCTTGGGCAGCGCATCGGTGCGCAGGTGCGTAAAGTGCCGGGTAAAGTCCGTCCATTGATCGACCTCAAGCAGCAGTTCGGTAATCTTGGGGCGAGGCATCACGCCAAAAATGTGTTCTTCAAGCCGTTCCGCTTCTTCCGGTACGCTTTTGGTCAGTGGCTTGATCTTTAACAATTCGTTGGCGATTTCTGCGTCAGGCAATTCACCGGCAGCGGCCAGGCGGTTCACTTCAACCAATTTCTCTTTGAGTAGCGCCAGTCGGTCCTGCAGATAGCGTTCGCCATCGGTGTCGATTGCCAGCGACAAATCGCCCGCATTGCGCAGCGCCGCAAATCGGTTTGGTGGCAAAAGGTATTCCTCGAAGTCCTTGAACTGCCGCGAACCTGGCACCCATACATCGCCCGACCGTAACGCATTTTTCAGTTCGGACAATGCGCACAGTTCATAGAAGCGGCGGTCAATGCCATCATCTTTCACGACATATTGTTCCCAGCGTGGTTTGATGAATTCGACCGGTGCATCTTTCGGCATCGACCGGGCGTTAGCCGCATTCATGGCTTTGATCGTGTCGATACCGTCCAGCACCTTTTGCGCGACCGGTGCTGCCTTGAACGCGAACGCTTCCAGCAAACGGGGCGAATAGCGCCGCACCTGGCTATAACCCTCCTCGATTAGATGAAGATGATCGAACGATTCCGGCTGCGCCAGCTTTTCTGCTTCCGTGATGCTTTGCGTGAAGGTCTCCCAGGGGATGACCGCTTCGATTGCCGTAAACGGATTGGTGCCGGTCTTGCGCGCATCAATCAGTGCATGGCCCACACGCGAATACAGCCGCACCTTGTCGTTGATCGCCTTGCCCTTGTTGTGGAACGATTCCGCATGCTTGCGTTTCGCATCGGAGAACATCTTGCCGATGATCCTGTCGTTCAAATCCAGTATCTGGTCGATGACGGTAGCCTGGGTATCGATCAGCATGGCCACCAGTGTCGCGTGCCGGCGCGTTGCTTCCAGATCGCGCAGATGTTGAATACTCATCTGCGTCCCTTCGCGGGCCAATTGCGTCAGTCGGCCTTGATGCACCATTTTATCAAGACCGACCGGCAAGCCGACCTCACGAATGGCATCAAGGCGACCAAGATGCAGCAGGATGCGCCTTGCCTTCGCTTCGCCGGGCGGCTGGCGCAGCCAGGTCAATACAATGGTGCGCACGTCATCGCGTGGCGTGAGCAGCTTGTCCAGTTGTTTGCGATGTGTGGCGTCCAATTCATCCGTCAATCGTTGGTAGAACAAGCGCGTGCCACGCGCCAATGCTTCCGCGCATAAACGGTCGATGACTCCTGCGGGCGGCAAAATGATGTGGTGCTTGCGCAGTATTTCAATCAACTGCTCGGCGATCACCATCCCTTTGTTTGTCTGGAGCGCCAGTTCCGTCAACGTGCCGCGTTGCTTCCGGTATTCCCCGGTAGAGAACGGACGATAGCCAAATGCCGCCTGCAATTCGAGCGCATGTTCGCGCCGGGTCTCGTCGCGCTGAGCATATTCGGCCCATGCTGCCGGATTGATGCGCAACTGCCGCGATACATGCGACAGAAGGGCATCCGGCGGCGTGGTATCGGCGGCCATCGCGTAGCCGGGGTAGCGCAGGTAGCACAGTTGAACAGCGAAGCCGATCCGGTTATGCGCCCCACGCCGCTGGCGAATGATCGACAGATCGCGCTCATCGAAGGTGTAATACCGCGCAATCTCCACATCGGAGCCAGGGAAGGCAAACAGCGCTTCCTGTTGGACGGTCGTCAAGAGTGATCGGCGTGGCATGGGTTATTCGGTTGTTGTCCGCAAATATTGGTAGAGCGTTTCCCGGCTGATGCCGAATTCTCAGCTTACATGTGTGCCAGGCGGGCCAGCGCGAGTGTCATTTTCAGAAGTCGGGGCGCTGCTATCCTTGGGTGCTGGCTGTGTAGTGCTTAATGCCACGTAAAGCGCAGTCTTTCCAATCTTGAGTCGTAGCGCGGCCTCGCGAACGTTGAGCCCTTGAGCTAGTAGCATCCTGGCCTTCTGCAATTTCTCGTCCGTCACCACGGGCTTTCGCCCTCCCTTGCGGCCACGTGCAGCGGCGGCGGACAAACCTGCCTTGGTGCGCTCACGGATCAGATCGCGCTCAAATTGTCCGAGCGCGCCAAATACGT
Source organism: Quatrionicoccus australiensis (assembly GCF_020510425.1). Lineage (NCBI taxonomy): Bacteria > Pseudomonadati > Pseudomonadota > Betaproteobacteria > Rhodocyclales > Azonexaceae > Quatrionicoccus > Quatrionicoccus australiensis. Next base: position 15,010 of record NZ_JAHBAH010000002.1, on the reverse strand, counting down.
GAAAGATGAGGCGACCGCCGGGTGTCGTGGTGTCGATGGCTTCGGTCAGGGAGCGAAATCCCACACCACGCGCCTCCAGTCCGGCGACAACCTCGATCAGATGAGGCAAGGAACGGCCCAGCCGATCAAGTCGCCAAACCCCAAGAACATCACCTTCACGCAGGAACGCCAGTGCCGATGACAGGCCGGGCCGTTCCGATGTAGAACCGGAAACCGTGTCCTCAAATATGCGCTCGCATCCGGCCTTGCGAAGCGCATCCGTCTGCAAGGCAGTATCCTGTTCCGCGGTCGATACAGGGGTCTGAGGCGCAGTGGAACGGAAAATACCGTTAAGCGCTTAGCATGACGCGTCAATGCATTGCCGTCCGCTGCTGCGCTGCTGTCAAGGCATCCGTCGTCATTGACCCATCCACGTCCTCAATCTATTCGCCGTCCGCAGGATTGCGCAGGGGCCGCAATTCACCCTTGGCCACCGCCTCCGGTACTGAAAACGAATAACGCCCCAGCATATTGATGTGTTCGTGTTGCAGCGGCGACAGCCGTGCCACGTCTTCGTCCCGCACCGGGAAACCGCTCACGCGTAGTTGGTTTAGGGCTTCCTCCATGTAGATCGTGTTCCACAACACGATCATGTTGAGCACCAGGCCGAGCGCACCCAACTGATCTTCCTGACCTTCGCGGTAGTGTTGGCGCAACTCGCCGCGTTTGCCGTGGAAGACGGCCCGGGCAACGCTATGCCGGCCTTCGCCACGATTGAGTTGGGTCAGCGTGGCCCGGCGCTTGGCTTCGTCGTCGATATAGGTCAGCGTGTGTAGCGTCTTGTCGATCCGGCCAAACTCGGCGATGGCTTGCGCCAACCGGGTCGGCCGATCACCGACCTGGAGCGTACGCATGATGCCTGTCGCCGGCACCCGGCCAAGCTTAAGCGAGCCAACCAGGCGCAGCATGTCATCCCAGTGCGGCTCAATCTTGTGCAAGCTGAGATGATGTGCCGAGATCGAATTAAGCAGACCGTAATCGGCCTGCTGGTCGATCCGCCAGAAGCGCGTCCCGCCAACGTCGGCTAGGCGCGGACTAAAACGATAGCCAAGCAGGCGAAACAGGCCGAAGACCACATCGCTGTAGGCGCCGGTGTCGGTCATGATCTGCGTTGGTTGGAGGTCGGTCTGCTGTTCAAGCACTACGGCCAGCAGGATCAAACTGTCGCGCAGCGTGCCGGGAACGGTGATGTCGTTCAGGCCGGAAAACTGATCGGAGATCAGGTTGTACCAGGTGACGCCCCGACCGATGCCGAAGTATTTCGGGTTGGGGCCGGCGTGCACCGTGCGCACCGGCACAACGAAGCGCATGCCATCGGCGGAGGCCACCTCGCCGCCACCCCACAAACTGGCGAGCGCCAGATGGCTTTGTGCCGCGACCAGTAACGCGTTAGCGTCCACCTGCGTGTCGTCGCGGAGGTAGTTCTGGTCCACCCAAGACAGCCGGTCGCGCTTCAGTGCCGGCACGTCGCCACGGATCAGCGGCTCCAAGCCGGTATTACAGGCTTCGGCCATCAGCACTGCGCACAGGCTGACGTGCAGGTCGGTGGCGCGAGCCGTGCGTTCTGAAATGTGAGTGAAGGCGTCCGTGAAGCGGGTACGTGCTGCGACTTCCAGAATCAGTTCAGGTAGGTCTACACGCGGCAGCATGCCGGCCACAGTCTCCCGTAGGGCAAGCAGCGAGGCCGGTTCTTCCATCTTGTCGAGTGGACTGAGCACCAGATCGTGCTTGTCGCCGGTCTTATCGAACCGCACCGCCGGGTTGTCGGGCAGTCTGGCCGCGACGGCGCGGTAGGTGCGGTCAAGCTCTGCGGCCAGGGCCGTCAACGTCGGGTCGGGGCTGGCCGACAGCCCCAGGGTCCGACAGATAATCGGCCGGGTGGCTTCCCACTCACTGCCATCGAGCAGGCCGGCCCGAGGATCGGCGTAGCGCCAGCTCGGCGTTACGAACACGTCGCGCCGACGTAGCGCGATGTGCAGCTCGTCCAGGACGCAAAAGGTATAGGCGTGGAAATCGACAGTGCCGTCCTCGCGCAGCACATGACGCCGCCACGATTTGCCAATCACATCGCGCGGCGCGTCATTGCCTGGCTTCTTGCGCACCATGTTGGCCCGTAGCCAGTCGAAGGCGGCAACGACCGGACCACCAGCGGTATTGGCGCCAAAGCTGACGTGCTCGACCAGCGTTGGCAGGAAGCGCCGTACCGTCTTGTACTTGGCGTCCAGCTCCTGATAGAACACGTTGTCTGCAGGGCGGACCAGGGCGTTGACGCCATCGAGCGCCTTCGTGAGCATGTCGCGCGGAATTTTTTCAAACAATTTGGTGCGCAGTTCTGCATCGGGCAGATTCCCGTCGAGCACCATTTGGCAGGCGCTGGCCAAGGTTGCCGCCGCCTGGTCGAGATCCTTCAGCGTGCGCAGGCGCGCCTTCTTGTCCGCCTTGACCGCATCACCGAACATCTCACGCAATAGCGCTTCCAGCACTTCCAGGGCGTCGTCCTGCGCGGCGGCTTCCAGGCAGTGGACGAAGGCGACCAGCGTGGCCAGCCGACGGCAATTCGGCAAGCGAAGGATGGCGCTGGCCTTGGCCGCGCCAGCGAACCGGGCCAAAGCTGCTACTCGGGTTGCCGGGATATGTGCTGTCTCCGGCAGCTTGATGCCCAATTCGCGTACCGAGTGTAGCCGCAGCAGGGCCACCACCAACGATGAGCTACTGATCAATACCGGCCCGGTGCGCAAGCGGTCAAGCTGCGAGTTACGACTGCCGGCCGGAACGGCCAGCAGGCTTTCCAGCCTTGCCTGCTGCTCGCTACTGATGCCCCGGCCCAACGTGCGCCACAATCGATCCTCCACCCGGCTACGCAGGCGGGCGATATAGCGCTCCAGGGTGCTACAGCCGGGCAGCAAGACCTTGTGCGTCACCAGCCAGGTGGTGGATCGATCGAACAATACGCTCGGCCGGTCTGTGCCGGTCCAGCATAGCGCATACAGCCAACGCGTCAGGCGAAAGCCAATCTGGCGCTCGGTAATCTCGACATAGCCGTAACGGACGCGAATTTCTCCGGCGTGCTGCCAGCGTTGTTTTCCGGCGCGATAGGCGCCCGCGTCGTCCCTTGCATCGATGTCCAATTGTTTGGCCAAGGTGTGCAGCACCGATACCGGTACGTCCAGAGGGTTATCCAGGAAGGTGCCAAGGTAGCGCACCGTCCCGAGCTGCAAGGCGTAGCCGAGCCGGTTATGCTCGCCGCGCTTTTGTGCGATTAAGGCGCGGTCGGTGTCGTCCAGGTGGAAGTAACGGGCCAGATCCTCGGCGGAGGGCGATCCGGTGTAGCGGCCATAGTTCTCGCGCTGTTCATTGGAGAGGAAACTGACGGGCACCGGGCTTTCCTTGGCGGACACATTGACTGGGTCGAGGGGCGGAGGAAAACGCTCGAACTAGCATTAGCATATTAAGTCGTAGCCAGATGAAGCGCCCATACCCGCTTGACCTGACTGATGCTGCACCCGGCAAGCTCAGCGGTGCGTGCGATGGTCTGGCCGGCGCGACGCAGGGCCAAGATGCGCTGATGGGTGGCGGCGTTGGCCTTCCGCCCTGAGTATTTGCCGGCAGTTTTGGCGAGCTGCACGCCTTGGCGCTGCCGCTCGCGCCGCGTCTCATAATCATCACGAGCCATCTGGAGCGCGAGTTTCAGTAGGAGTTCCTGCACCGATTCCAGCACGATCTTCGCTACGCCGTCGGCTTCCGCCGCCAGGTCAGACAGATCGACCAGACCAGGCACGGCTAGTCGCGCGCCTTTTGCGCGGATCGAGGCCACCAGCTGCTCGGCTTCGGCGAGCGGCAACCGGCTGATGCGGTCGATTTTTTCGGCGACAACCACCTCCCCGGGTTGCAGGTCAGCGATCATCCGCAGCAACTCGGGCCGGTCGGGGCGGGCGCCAGACGCCTTCTCGCGGTAGATGCCAGCGACGTAGTAGCCGGCCGCCCTAGTGCTGTGCTCGATGTTGGTCTGGCGGGTGAGATCCTGTTCGTCGGTGCTGACGCGGAGATAGATGCGGGCAATTTGCATATTGATTAGCCAAGATGGGTATACAGAAGTTGGCTAACTATAGAGGGCCTGGCCAATAATGACAAACACCGATGTTATTTGGCCGACCATGAATTGACTATTTAAATTGGCCGTTCGCAGGGAATATTGAGATCGATTGACCGTAGGTATATACTGACGTATATATTATCCACTTGGACGGGAGTCGACGATGATTGAGACGCGCGTTGCAAAGCTATTCAAGAACGGAGCCAGCCAGGCGGTTCGTCTTCCTGCGGAATTTCGCTTTGAAGGTGAAGAGGTTTTTGTCACCCGCGATGACGCAACCGGCGATGTTGTGCTCTCGAACCGGCCCGGCGCCAAGACTTGGGGCGTATTTTTCGAGTTGCTGCACACCGTCGATGTACCCACCGAGTTCATGGCAGAACGCCCGATGAATGTCGTGCCGCAAGCGCGTGGTGTCTTCGATGATGAGGTGGACGCTTAACCATGCTGCACATGCTGGATACCGACACGGCGAGCTACCTCATTAAGGGAAAGTCACCCGCGATCGAGAGTCGCTTGGCAGCCATCGTACCGTCAATGGTTTGCATCTCGGTGATGACGCGGGCCGAATTGCTATACGGACTGAAACGCTTGCCGGCCGATCATCGTCTGCATCTGGCGGTGCGCCAGTTTCTGAAGATTGTTCGCGTCTTGCCATGGGATGCCGAGGCGGCGGATTGGTACGCTGACATCCGCCACCAGTTGGTCAGCTCGGGGCAACCAATCGGCGAATTGGATATGATGATCGCCGCCCACTCATTGTCTGCCGGCGCCGTCTTGGTTACCAACAACAGTCGCCACTACGAGCGGATCGCCGCGCCGATCATGTTGGAAAACTGGGTATAGCCAGAAGCCCGCAATGGCTTTGTGTTGGTTGCCACCTTTGCTGACAGACAGCACCCGGCCATGACCTGCCGGTCGCGGTTACATCTCAATTTCTTCAGGTAGGGCGCCTGATGATCGAGGTGAGTGTCTGGTATTCGGCGATCAAATTGACACCCTCACTGCCCCGAGCCGGCCAACTGCGGTCATACGGCTTTTCCTGATAGCCGCCTGAACGACCGCTGTACTCGGAGACCTGCCGGACGGCCTACGCGAACTAATCGGCCAGTGCGGACCTTGGACGCCCGGCTAAACTCGGTCGGCAATCCATCGGTTACCTATCGCTCAGATCAGCAGCAAATTGCACTCACTTGAAGCTTCTTTGGGTGACACCGATACCGTTGCAACATTTCGAGATGCAGACAACGATCCGTGGGTCACACTCCGCGCACCAAATTCATTACCTGCCCCAAGTCCAGTGATTGCGCCTTCTGTTCGATCTGCGGTAGATATTGTTGCTGCAACTCCTTGGCCGGGGTCAGCAGGCTCTGGAATGTATCCTGCAACAACGCGGTACTCATAGTCCGGCCACCGGCGTAATAACGCTTCGCCACCTGACCGAGCGCATAGGTCGTGGCGAACGAGAACGCCATGCCGGTGGCAGCGCGACCGATCTTCCCGAAGGTCTTTCCTGCCGCCTTGCCCAGCAAGCCGCCCAGCAGCTTTCGGCCGAACTGCTCTAGATACTGCGAGGTCAGCCCGACTCCAGCGGCGGCGATGAACTCCTTGATGTGCCCTTGATCCAGTTCGACCCCGTGAGCCTTACCTATGCCATACACCATGCGGATTTGGAGCGGAATAATCGCCATCGATGCCCAGGACGGGGGTAACAGTTCGAGTGCTCCGTTAAGCAGGGCGCTGTTGAGGATTGTCTTGTCCAGTTCAGCATCCAGGGGGCCGACTTGTTCCAACGGCTTCACAGGCAAGTCGGCGGCGGAAACAATCGGATCTATCGCCTGTTCGATTGCACTGGATTGGCCAGCGTCGAGATTCAGGGAACGCTTGAGTTCGTCAAGGAAGGCGCGTTCGGCCGGACTCATGCGCCCGTCAGCCTCGCAGACGCAAACTGCCATTTCGTAGGCGAACTGGCGCTGCCCGATATCGGAAAGTGTGCCTGCCGCCGTGTCCAGCGGCAGGCGTTTGAGCAGGACGTCTTGATACAGGCGGGCCATATCTAGGCCAGGGGTGCCTTCGGATAGTGATTCCGCAATGCGTTTTACCTCTTCGCGTTCACGATCGTCCTTTACGCCATCGGCAAAGGCTGCGTGCAGGCATAGGGCGAGAATGGCACGTTGTTCGTTGAGTGTCATGTGATTATCCTGGGGAAGTTCAGAAGCGGAGGCGGTCGCCAGCGAGGGCAGGCTTACCTGACCCGATCAAGTGCCTGATCATCCATTGAACATGGATCATCTATCGGCTCCAGATGGGAAGTGATATGGCAGTTGGGGATCGCTGTCCTCAGGTCACGCTCAATTCGCTCAATCCAGTCATGGGCCTCCTGAACTGACCATTTTCCTGGCACTAGCGCATGGAAACTGATGAACGACCGTCGTCCAGCCTGTCGTGTCCGCAAGGCGTGATAGGCGATGCCCTGTTCGATGTAGCGATCGAAGACTTCGGTAATGAGGCGCTTTTGCTCTGGCGGCAAAGCAGCGTCCATAAGCCCGGAAGCTGAGCGATGCATCAACTGCCATCCCGTCCAGACAATGTTCGCGGCAACAAGCAAGGCAATCGTCGGATCCAGCCAGTTCCAGCCTGACATCGCCACAAGCCCCACCCCGAGGATGACACCGACGGAGGTCCAGACATCGGTCATCAGATGGTGGGCATCGGCTTCCAATGTGATGGACTGGTGCTCGCGGCCGGCCTTCAATAACAAGCGTGCCACGAGCAGGTTTACGACAGAGGCCACCACTGAAACAAACAATCCAATACCGACAGCGTCGAGTGACTGGGGATTTAAGAATCGCCCGATTGCCGTATAGCCTATGCTGACGGCTGCCAGGACAATCAGGAAACCCTCGAAGGCACTGGAGAAATACTCGGCCTTACCGTGTCCGTACGGGTGATCCTCGTCGGCAGGTTGTTCCGCCAGCCAGAGCATCCACAGCGCCATGATTGCGCCCGCGAGATTGACAAAGGACTCGATGGCATCCGAAAGCAGGCCGACCGAGCCCGTGAGTTTCCATGCCACCCCCTTGAGCAGGATGGTCGCAATTGCAGCGCCAATGGAAATCCACGCATAGCGTTGCAGACTGGGTACGCCAGAGTCAGTCATCATCATTTTTTCTGCCGTGCTTTCTTTTTCCCTCACGCTCCCTTCCTGGCATTCGGATATCGTGTTCGTCGGCATTCTTGTGGCACTCTACGCAGTTATCGAAGTCGCGGATGCCCTCCTTGATGTGCTTGCGGCGAATGTTGTCTTGGGTATGTTCATGGCAACCGTAGCAGGTATATCGGCTGTAGTCGTTGCGGACATGGCAGGTCGCGCACTTAACGTTGTGGTCGCGATCCAGTTCGAAATACTTCGTGTGATCGAAGGTGGCAGGCGTCCATTTGTCCAGGCTATGGCATTGACTGCAATTGCCTGTGATCTGCTGGTGGAGACTGTCCTTGGGTGACTTGTGGCAACCCTGGCATTCGTCGCGGGTCGCCTTCTCCAGCAAGCGGTGGTTGAACTGCCCGGTCGGCCGGAAACGTTTCACCCCGGCATGATCGCTATGGCAGGCGATACAGTCCGAACTGATGAGTTTCTGATGGAACGGTGTCGAAGTCAGGGGTTTCTGGACGGGCAACCCTGCAGAGGTGAGTTTCCCTATCTCATCGGGCTTGTGACAGATGACGCAGCGTTCTGATTCGGCACCGGTGAAGGCGGCGTGACAGGCAAAGCAGTCCGACTCCAGTTTTGCATGGCCGGGAATCAACTTGCCGGGACCCACCATCAGGTGTGGATAGGCGAAAGCCAGAATGGACAACACAATCAGGTTGGTGGCCAGGATCCACTTCAGTGTGCGGCTCATACCCAGCCCCAGAACAGGAAGATGCTGATGATGTGACCCAGTGCCAGAACGGCGAAGACGATGAAGATCGGGATGTGGACCTTGCGCCACTTGGTCATGGCATCCAGGGTGACCGCATCCCAGAACACTGCCCGCTCGATGTCCTCTTTTGACAACCCCCGCAGTTGGTAGTGGTCACGCTTTCCCAGGACATGCTCACGCGAACGGCCGAGAAGTAATTTGCCCACCATGCCGCTGATGACATTCACACCCATCGCCACCGTGGCCAGCCAGGGCAGGATGGCGTTGAAATGAATGCCGGCATGCAGCAAGACCATCAGAGAACCCAGCCAGGTACCGACTTCGTGCATGCTGAGCCAGGATTTCATGTTGCCCGACGTGATCATCTTGCGCTTGCGCAACGAATAGATCAGGGAACCGATGATGAGCAATGTGCCCGGAATGCCCAGGTAGCGCCCGATCCAGACCAGATTGAAGCGATGCAGCAGATAGTCGCCCACCAAGGTCGCCACACCGAGCAGGCCAACCAGCAAAGTAAAGGGAAGGATATGATTGCGCCAGAGGTTGTTGGTCATCTAGGCCTCCAGAGTCACGCTGGTCTTCGGGGTGCAACTGCAGAGCAGGCAGCTACCTGGTTCGGGATCAAAGTCTGGCGCATGGCCGTAAGCCACTTCGCCTGTTTTGATCGTGGTTTGGCAACATCCGCAACTTCCGGCCCGGCAACTGGACTCGACCTTTACCCCATTGGCCTCGGCAAAATCCAGCAAACTCCCCATGCCCAGCTGCCAAGGAATCTGTTTGTCCGACTTGGCAAAGGTGACGACGATATCGCTTTGTATTGCCGCCACAGGTAAAACGGCTGTCAGGTTTGCCGAACGCTTGATCGATGCCGGGCCAAAGGCTTCGTAGTGGATGCGACTCTCCGGCACGCCCCAGCCTTCCAGGCCCAGGACGAGACTTTCCATCATCGGCGTGGGACCGCAGATGTAGAAGTGGTAGGGTTTGAGGGGGAGCTCCGTCCTGAATAGCGCGACATCCACGCGCCCATGGTGGTGGTAGTTACGCCCAAGTTGATCATCCGGCAAGGGATCACTGAAGCATAGCCGCAGATGGAAGTTCGGGTAAGTCGCGGCAAGCGCTTCGAGATGGGACCGCTTGATGGGTTCGCTGCTGTTACGCAAGCCGTAATAGAGCCAGACTTCCCGGCCAGGTTGCTCGGCCACACACCAGTTGAGCATGGACAGCACGGGGGTAATCCCGATGCCGCCACCGATCAAGACGACTGGTGCATCACCGCGGTCGATATGGAAGTGGCCGCCAGGCGCGCGGACTTGCAGTTGGTCACCCACCTGAACGTGGTCATGAAAGTAGTTCGACGAGCGGCCCGGGGGGTAAGCACCACCGGCAGGTGCGGGTACGCGCTTGATGGAGACGCGGTAATACCCCGCGCGGGGTGCTTCGGACAAGGAGTAGCAGCGAGTGATCTGCTCTGTCTTGCCATCGGGCGCGGGTATGTCGAGACGGAATGTCAGGAACTGGCCGGGTTTGAATGATGGAAGCGGTTGCTTGTCTTCCGGTACCAGGTAAAACGAGCAGATGGATTGGGCACCGTCTTCAATTTCCTTGCGATCGACCCGGAAACCCCTGAAACCACTCCACGCCGCGACAGATGCCGGCTCGGATGCCGAAGGCATAGGTTCTTTACCGGGAACGGCCATTCCCCCATCAGCCCCCATGCCCGTGCGCAGCGCCTGATACTCGCCCCAATGCCGCCAGAAGCTGATACCGAGCCACAAAGCGATTTGCAGCGTGATACCCAATACGATCCAGAGCAGCAGGGAGGCAGAGGTCATTTCAGGTGGCGTCATTATTCTGGCAGTCTTTCACGTTCAGCTTAAGGAACCCTTAATCAACGTCCGCTTCAATCATCTTCGTGCTCGCGCCCCTTGGAGCGACGATCACGTCGATCGTCCTTGGGCAAGGGCTTGTCACCCCACGCCGCTCGATACGCCTCGGCAGAAGTGAAACGGCATTTCTTGTTTGCTCCAACTTTGCTCAGCAACAAGGTATTCGGTTTGGCTGGAATGCCAATATGCGCCTGAATCTGTTCCCTGATTTGATCGCAGGATTCCGCTTGGTCCTCAGGGGTGGCGGCATGTACGGTCGTCATGGACAAGGCAAGCAGGATGATCGAGATGGTTTTCATGATTTCATTTCCTTTGGTTAGATCGGCAAGGGTTTCACCGCATTTCAAAAGCTTCTTGGTGGAATCTGAACCGGCCTCGCCCGATACGCCCGAGTTCATGCTTGAGCTTTTCTGCCAAGCCTTGTGGCCCGCAGAACCAGATTTCGGACCGGCGTGAGCCGGTCTGCGCAGCAGCCACATCGGCAGCGCTCAATGTTTCGCCCTGTTGGGCGCCATGAATGTGCAGACGTACGCCAGGCAACGCGACGCAGCTTGCCTCGAGGCGAGCGACAAAGGGATCATTGGTTCGATCACGGGTGCAGTAATGGAAATCCGCAGAAACCTGGTTCGGCGTCTGCTGTAATGAATCTAGCCAGGCCAGGAAAGGCGTCACTCCGATCCCGCCGGCAATCCAGATTTGTTGGGCGCTCGAATCCTGCCGGGCCACGTCGAAGCGACCATAAGGCCCCTCAACCTTGACGGCATGACCGACCTCCAGTCGCTTACCCAAGGTGCGGGTGTAATCACCGAGCGCCTTGATCTGAAAACTGATGCTTCGATCACCCCGATCAGCACTGGCGATCGTGAATGGGTGAGCCCCCTCCTTTTCGTCGAAGGTAATGAATGCGAACTGACCAGGGCGATGACCTCGCCAGTTATTGTCGAGTTGGCACTTGACGGTAAGCACATCCGGGGAAGGTTGCTCGATGGCCGTCACTGTCCCGCTGGCGCGGCGTGCTCTCCCGATGCGACCCACCAGCGAGTACAGCGCGCCATAAATTCCGGCAGCGCCAAGCAACGCGATGAGAATGCCGACTGGTTGAGTCCAGTAATCTGTCGGAGCGAGCATAGCTGCATGCAGCGCCAGCATCAGATAAAGCACAGGCATTGCCTGATGCACTACCCGCCAGGTTTTATAGGGAAACCGCTTCCATAAGGTGATGACCAGCATCGCCAGCACAAGATAAAACGCCCACTCCCCCATGTCCTTCGCTAGGTCGCGCATCACTTCCAGGAAGCCGGTGAATTGCTCCTTTGGTATGCGGCCTTCGCGTCCGACCATCGCTTTCAGAATGTCTCCGACGATTTCCTCTACCAGCCAATGCACTACGGCGAAGCTCACCGCGAAAATGCCGGCCCATTTATGGGTCCGATAGACTCGATCCATACCGCCCAGCGGGGTTTCGAGCCAAGCGGGACGTGTGGACAAAAACATCGCCAGCGACATCAAAGCGATCGATAGCAGGCCACTCAGATAGAGCGCTTCCTGCCGGATTACCCATGGCAGAGTGCCGCCATTGCTTCCACCTGTGGCAAGCACATCCATTCCCCAGGCGACGGTAACGATGGCGAGAAGCAAGCCGAGCAAGATTTTCATGTCAGAACTCCTGATGGATCATTTTCCAGCGGCGGGTTGAGGGTTTCCCGGTTGGGGCAAGTCATCACGGCAGCGTCGTTCGTTGCAGTCAGCCGAATTGCGCTGATTGTTTTTTGCATAGCCACCGTCGTATTTGTCACGCTTGATGTCACGCTGCCGCTGATCGATGACCTCGCCCGTTTGGGCATGCACATACAGCTTGATCCGCCGGCCCGCCTGGTCGGTGGCCTTGACCTCATAGCTGCCGCTTTCACGTTCGATCTTCTCGATATTTCGATAGCCGGCGGATTCCAATCTGGCGTGCACTTCGGGAATCGATAGCCATCTCGCTTTGTCGGTATTGGCAGAGCGAACATCCTGGGCATGACTCGAAATGGAGAAGAAAACAGTGGCAAACAATGCCGTGATGGTTAATGGTCGCATGGTGAAATCCTCCTGCTCAGGAAAGTGTCTGAAATGGTCATTCTTCGTAATAGCCTTGCTCTGCTGCGGTATGGCAGGCGACACAGTTCGCTTTGGTGCGCACCTCCTTGTGACACCACTCCCAATCAGGCACTTTGCGATGTTCGCTCACCCATTTGGGCAGTTCAGTGATGCGCTGTGGGGCGGCACCTGGCGTAACGCCTTTGAGCAATTTGCTGCTGTAGCGCTGGCCACCTGCATCACCGGCATTGGCAACGAGATAGCTCGTAATCTTCTCGGCGGTGGCCGGATCGAGGCTGGCGTTGTCGCCGAAATGCTTGTCCAGTTCGCCCATCATGCGTTGCCAGGATCGCGCCGGGAGCATCGAGGGGGCAAAGGCCAGGTGGCAACTACCGCATTCCTCCTTGACGATCGGATCGGCCACCGGGGCAAAGAAATGGCTGTCACCGGCCTGGGCACGGGCTAATACAAGGGCAGAAAAAGCCAAGGTCACGAGGCCGATGGCAAGCGGACGATAGGGAATGCGCACGGGAGTCTCCTTTGAATGGGATTACTGACCGATCACGAAGGTGAGCCAGTCACCTTTCTCTTGCGGGGTACATTCGCGCCCCAATACTTCGGTGCAATTGCGCTTGAACCACTTTTCGACCTTGGCCGGATCGGTATAACGCGTTGGCGTCACGGACACGGCGACCGGTTCGATGGTCTTGCCGGTCAGGGCCCGTCCGGCACTCCGGGTGTCCTTGCCGTGACAGGTGGTGCAGGAAGGTGTGTCAGGCTTTCCGCCGGAAGAACTCTGCGTATGCAAGGCCTGGCCGCGTGCCGCTGAAAAGCTTGTTACCTTGGCGGCTGCCGCATACTGGGCCAGCAGGTCTTCGCGAGGACTGGCAATGGTGGAGGTACTGAGTATCATGGCAACAATTCCTGAGGTGACGACCAACATATTCTTCATGCGTTTCTCCTGGCGGTTATCGGACTGTGGATCGCACTTTGCGCCACCCCGTCTGAATGAATGCTGAATCGCTTGTTCATCCTACGTTCAGGTTCAAAGGGCTAAAAGATCCGGCTGGAAGACTGCGGAGTTGAAGATGTTGTCGAGAATCACCACCCAATGGCGTCGTACCCTGGCTAGTCTTGTTATGCTGATGACGCTGGCGTTGCCGGGGTCGGGAGTCAGCTTCGCAGCGGACAAGCCCGACCATGACCGTGCCCGTCAAGCCGTTGAGGCTGGAGATGTTCTGCCTTTACGCACGATTCTTGATCGACTCGAACACGAGTATCCCGGCCAGGTCATGGAGGTTGAACTTGACCGCGAAAAAGGTGAGTGGGTTTATGAAATCAAGTTATTGCGCAAGGGAGGCATCTTGATGAAGTTGAAGGTCCTGGCTCGAGACGGCACCATCCTCGGCATCAAGGAAAAGCATGACAAGCCGCATCGCCAAGGGGAATCTCGCTGATGCGCATTCTGGTTGTCGAAGACGAACCGACTCTGGCAGCACAACTTGCTGAAGGCATCAAGTCGGTCGGCTATGTCGTGGATGTCGCACACAACGGGGTTGATGGTCACTTTATGGGGGAGACTCAACCTTACGACGCTATCGTTCTCGACATCGGTCTGCCGCAGATGGATGGCATCACGGTTCTGAAGAAATGGCGTGCGTCAGGGCGCACCTTGCCGGTACTGATCCTGACGGCACGCGACACCTGGCGAGAGAAAGTGGCTGGCATCGATGCCGGTGCGGATGACTATCTGACCAAGCCCTTTCATATGGAAGAACTGCTGGCCAGACTTCGTGCCTTGATCCGCCGTGCCGGCGGCCATGCCAGTACCGAGTTTGTTTGCGGTCCGCTAACGCTGGATACCCGCAGCAGCCGTGCCAGCGTGGATGGAACTGCCCTGACGCTGACGAGCCATGAATACCGGGTTCTCGCTTACCTGATGCACCATCCAGGTGAAATCGTCTCCCGTGCGGAGTTGACCGAACATATTTACGCGCAGGATTTCGATCGTGATTCGAATACGGTCGAGGTATTCATCGCGCGCTTGCGCAAGAAGTTACCGCCGGGCCTGATCGAAACCGTGCGGGGGCTGGGCTACCGACTCAACAAAGCGCAATGAAAATTGCATTCCTGCGTAACTCCCTACGCATACGCCTTTTGGCGGGGACACTTGTCTGGATCGTCATTTCGATTCTGGTTGCGGGCTGGGGGCTTGGCCAACTCTTTCATCAGCATGTCGAAGCCCAGTTCGATGTGGAGCTAAAGAATCATCTGGATCAGCTAACAGCCCAACTAATTCTCGATGAGCAGAACCAGGCCCAAGTTCGATTGCTTCCGAGCGACCCGCGCCTCAACAAACCCCTGTCCGGTCTGTATTGGCAGATCGATCGCATCACCGCTGCGGTTGAGCGACCCGTTAAGGCTGTGTTGCGTTCCCGCTCACTATGGGATGAGACGCTGGTTGTGCCGGCCGATGCTCCGGCGGACGGGGAAATTTATCAGCATCGGATTGAAGGCCCCCATGGCGTTGCTCTAAGAGTGGTGGAACGTACTGTCACCATTGACACACATTCCCTGATGTTGATGGTTGCGGCCAATGAAAGTCTGATGACAGCACCTATCGCAGACTTCAAAGGCCATCTTTGGTTGGCATTGGGCATACTGGGAATGGGATTGACGTTCGCTGCCTCAATGCAAGTATTTGTCGGGCTTGCCCCTCTGCGCAGCATGCAGGATGCCCTTGGGCGTGTCAGGCACGGAGATGCCCGAAATATGGAAGGCACCTTCCCAAGCGAGATTATGCCGCTGGTGAATGAGTTCAACACGGTGCTGGCGCAAAACGCCGAGGTGGTCGAGCGTGCTCGAACGCAAGCCGGCAACCTTGCCCATGCGCTTAAAACACCGCTGAGTGTCCTCAGCAATGCCGCCAATGCTCCCGAGAAGCGAGATGACGACTTGGCACGTCTGGTCACATCGCAAGTCGATACCGTGCG